>CAZPTG010000095.1:0-8532 GCA_964589355.1 uncultured Spirochaetaceae bacterium | reverse complement strand
AAAAGTCTACTATTTCAATATTTTCATCCTCAAAAGAGTAAGTTCTTATAATATTTTCATCTTCGACAATATTAATTCTATCACTTTTTTTATAAGTGGATAAATAAACAATTTTATCATTATATACATCAATTTTTTGAATGAATTCATCTTTCTTGCTGCTAATCTTATCATATATTGTTCCATTTTTATAAAAAGCAATATATTGTTGTTGTCCTTCATTATAAATACCAACTAATGAATCATTATAATTTATTGCCATTTTAAAATTTGGAATTAGATATTGTTTTTTATTAGACTTATCAATTACATAAGTTGTTGTTTTATCTAAATCTTTTTTAATAAATGCACTTAATATTATTTTATCATCATTTGAGCTAATAAAATAAGGATTATCTAAATATGTAGCTATTTTCTTATTTGTTTTTATATCTCTTATACTATTATTTATACTTTGATAAACTAAAATTTTATCATTATATTTTATAATTGAATCAGCTAAATAATCATATGAAAAATATTCAATATTCTTTAATTCTAAATCAATAAAAGAGTTTTCAAAATCTTTGTAAACAGAGTAAATGTCTAAATTATATATTTCTTTAAAGCTAGAATTTGGATTTATAAAAAATAAATTGAATTTATGTAATTGATTTATGTATTTTCTATATTTATCTATACCATAAGTTTTTAATAAATATTGATTAAAGAAAGAACCATATAAATAAAAAACATTACGTGGATAAACATCTCTATTTGCTTGAACTTCATTAAACTTTAAAAATTTATTCTCAGCTTTAGCTTCTAATAATCTTGATTTATACAGATTAGAATTTAATCTACCCTCTCCATTTTGGCTTTCACTTAAAACTGCAAATCCCTCAGCATTAAATAATGTTATATTTAAAAAAGCAAAGTTTATCATTTGAGAAAAAGTTTTAGTTACAAAATTATTTTCACTCATTAATGTTATTGCATGAGTTAATTCGTGTTTAAAGAGATATAAAATATAATCAGATGAAAAATAGTTAAAATTATTATTAACATCTATTGTATTATATAAAACAATTCGAGGCGATGGATAAATACCAAAATATGCATTAAAAGAATCTATATCACTAGTAATAGCAACATTTATATGCTGATCTCTTTTTAGGCCAAAAAAAGTTGTAATTTCTTTATATAAGTTTTCACATTCTTGATATATTAGAAAAGCTTGAGAAGAGGATTCATCATCAAAGACTATATCAAAATGTTCAGATTGAAGTATTTTTAAATCGTTTGTTTTTTCAAAAACAGCAGAGAATAAATTAGTATTTATTATAATTATTAAAAAAAAAGCGAATATTGTTTTTTTCATATTGTTATTATAACAAATATAATAAAATAAAAAAGATAAATCTATTTTTTTTATAAAATAGCTAGGCTTAAATTATTATTTTTATTATTATTTATTATAAAATATAAATAAATAATATAATTGTTTATATCAATAAAAGGAAATATTATATATATGAAATTAGGTTTAGATATAGGATCTACTACTATTAAATGTGTATTACTTGATGATTCTAATAAAATTATTTACAAAACTTATAAAAGACATTTCTCTAAAATTCAAGAGACAACGACGGTTTTATTAGAAACAGTAAAAAATTTAATTGAAACTCCAAATTTATATATTTCATTAACAGGTTCAGCAGGAATGGGGATGGCAAATCGCTTAGACATTCCTTTTATACAAGAAGTATATGCAACAAGAACTTCTATCTTAGAATTTAATAAAGATACAGATGTCGTTATTGAACTTGGCGGTGAAGACGCAAAAATCTTATTTTTAAATGGAACACTAGAGGTAAGGATGAATGGCTCTTGTGCAGGGGGCACAGGCAGTTTTATTGATCAAATGGCTACTTTGCTAGATTTAGAGACTGAAAATTTAAATGACATAGCAAAAAAAGCATCAATTTCATACCCTATTGCTTCAAGATGTGGAGTTTTTGCTAAAGGTGATATTCAACCTCTTATAAATCAAGGGGCTAAAAAAGCAGATATTGTTTTATCAATTTATCAAGCTGTAGTTAATCAAACAATTTCAGGCTTAGCTCAAGGAAGGCAAATAAAAGGTAATATTGTTTATCTAGGAGGCCCTCTTACTTTTATGAGTGAATTACGAAATTGTTTTGACACAACACTTAAAACAAAAGGCACTTGTCCTGAAAATTCACTTTATTATGTAGCCTTAGGTACCGCCTTAGGAGCAGATAAAGAATACGATATAAATTCTATAATATCTTTATTAAAAAATACTGATGTAGTTGGAACTTTTGATAGTTTACCTCCTTTGTTTAAAAATGATAAAGATTTATTTGATTTTAGAGAAAGACATGCAAAAGCTTCTTTAAAATATAAAGATCCTAAAACATATACAGGTGATGCTTATTTAGGTATCGATTCAGGCTCTACAACTATAAAAATGTGTATTATCGATGAAAATGATAATTTATTGCATACAAGATATCAATCTAATAAAGGTAATCCAATTGAAGCTGTAAGAGAGTTTTTAACATCTTTTATAACTCAATATCCAACTATAAATATAAAAAAAGGTTGTTCAACAGGATATGGTGAAGTATTAATAAAAAAGGCATTTAATTTAGAATATTCACTAGTTGAAACTATGGCTCATTACAAGGCTGCTAAATATTTTGATGACAAAACTGATTTTATAATTGATATCGGTGGACAAGATATCAAATGTTTTAAGATTGTTGATGGAGTTATTGATGATATATTCTTAAATGAGGCTTGTTCTTCTGGTTGTGGATCGTTTTTACAAACTTTCTTTCAAGCTTTAGGATATAGTACAAAAGATGCTTCAAAACTAGCCCTAAAATCTAAAAATCCTGTTGATTTAGGATCAAGATGTACTGTTTTTATGAACTCTAGTGTTAAACAAGCACAAAAAGATGGAGCTAGTGTTGAAGATATTTTTGCAGGTTTAGCTATTTCAGTTGTAAAAAATGCATTGTACAAAGTTATTAGAACTAACACAAATTTAGGAAAACATATCGTTGTTCAAGGTGGTACTTTTTTAAATGATGCTGTTTTAAGAGCTTTTGAAATGGAATTAAATACAAATGTAACAAGATGTAAAGAAGCTGGATTAATGGGTGCCTTTGGTTGTGCATTACATGCAAAAGAACAAGATAATATAGATATTTTAGATACAACTATGTTAAATCTTCAACAACTTGCTAACTTTAGTCATAAAACATCAACTAAAATATGTAAAGGATGTACTAACCATTGCCAACTAACTATAAATAAATTTAGCAATAATAAAGTTTTAATTAGTGGTAATAAATGTGAAAGATTTTCTAATCCTGATAATTTTATTGAAGACAGTGAAACATTAAATATATTTAAATATAAACAAAATTATATAAAAAATTTGAAGCCTAAAAAAGGTAAAAGAGGTAAAATTGGAATTCCTCTTGCTTTATCTATGATAGAATTAGCTCCATTATACTATACATTATTCACTGAACTAGGTTATCAAGTTGTAATATCATCTTTTTCAAAACGTGAGACATATTTAAAAGGACAAAGTCAAATACCAAGTGATACAATTTGTTATCCAGCTAAACTTGTTCATGGTCATGTAATTGAATTAATTGAAGAAGGGGTTGAAAATATTTTCTTTCCAAATTCTTCATTTAACATAAATGAAAAGAAAAGTGATAATAATTTCAATTGTCCTGTAGTTGCATATTATGGTGAAGTTATATCAAAAAATACACCTCAACTTGAAGAAAATAATGTTAACTTTATTAATGAATACATATCTGTCGCAAATAAAAGAGTTTTTAAAAAAAGGCTTAAATATATATTAAGTAAATTAGATAACTTTACTAATATTGAAATAAGCAAAGCTACTAATTTAGCATTTAAAGCACAAGAAAAATATAAAGATGACGTTAATGCACAAGGTGAAAAAATTGTTAAATTAGCTAGAGAAAACAAAAAACCTATTATGGTATTATGTGGAAGGCCTTATCATATTGATCCTGAAGTTAACCATGGTATTGATGAATTAATTCTTCAACTAGGTTGTGCTATAATTAGTGAAGATGCTCTATATTCTTTTATGGATAAAAAGCATTTTAACGTTTTAAATCAATGGACTTATCACAATAGAATGTATTTAGCTACTCATTATGTAACTAAAACAGATGATATGAATATTGTTCAACTTGTTTCCTTTGGTTGTGGTTTAGATGCAGTTACAGCTGATGAAGTTAAAGATATCTTAAAAAATAATAACAAGATATATACTCAATTAAAAATTGATGAAATAGCTAATTTAGGATCAGTTAAAATAAGATTAAGAAGTTTGTTAGCTGCTTTAAAGGAGGAAAATAATGAAAAAAGATAATAGAGTCGTTTTTACAAAAAAAATGAAAGATGATTATACATTATTACTTCCCCAAATGTTACCAATTCACTTTGAATTAGTGAGAGAAGTATTTACAAATAATGGTTATAAAGCTGAATTGTTAAAAAATGAAGGTCCTAATGTTATTCAAGAAGGTTTAAAATATGTCCACAATGATATGTGCTACCCTGCTCAATTAGTAATTGGACAAATGCTTGATGCAATAAAAAGTGGTAAATATGATAAACATAAAATTGCTTTAGCTATCACTCAAACCGGTGGTGGATGTAGAGCTAGTAATTATATATTCTTATTAAGAAAAGCTTTAGAGAGAGCTAATTTAGAATTTATTCCAGTTATTTCTATTTCTTTTGGTTTAGAAAAAAATCCTGGATTTAAATTAACTTATAAAATTATATTACAAGCTTTTGCAGGTATTGTTTATGGTGATTTATTAACTTTATTAAGTAATCAAACAAGACCTTATGAAATAAATAAAGGTCAAACAGATGAAACTGTAGAAAAATGGGTAAATATTTTATCAACAAAGTTTAAAAATAATAGAGGATATATTGGTTATGTTATGAAAACTAATCTAAAAAAGATTACCGAAGATTTTGTAGCAATACCCATTAAAAAAACAAATAAAATTAAAGTTGGAATTGTTGGTGAAATTTTTATAAAATTTGCACCTTTAGGCAATAACCATTTACAGGATTTCTTAGAAGAACAAGATTGTGAGGTTATGATTCCCTCTTTACTTGGATTTTTCTTATATGGTATGGAGAATTCAAAATATGATATTAAATATTATGGTGGTATTAAGAGGATATTATCATATCCTGCAAGAAAGATGGGATTAAGTATTATAGAATTTTTTGAAAATATGATATATAAAAATGTTGGAAAAGTAACTAATAAATTTACTACCCCAAAGGGTTTTGCTCATATGAAAACTTTATGTGATGGAATAATTGATCATGGTGTAAAAATGGGTGAAGGCTGGTTATTAACTAGTGAAATGCTTGAGTTAAGTGAATTAGGTTATAAAAATATAATTTGTGCACAACCATTTGGGTGCTTACCAAATCATATAGCAGGAAAAGGAATGATTAGAAGTATAAGTGAAAAACATAAAGATACAAATATAGTTCCAATTGATTATGATCCATCTTCAACTAAAGTTAATCAAGAAAACAGAATAAAATTAATGCTATCAATAGCTAAAGAAAACAACTCAGATTAGGATTTATTTTAAGTTGGCAATTTAAATAAAATACCAGTTAATGCACCTGCAAAAATAAAATAAAGCGGGTGTATTTTTATAAATTTATATAAAATCAAAAATAATAAATACAATGATAATTCTAAATATTTTATTGAAAAATCAATATTAAAAAGTGTATATATAAAAATTTTTGAAACAGCAAATATAATTAAAGCCAAAACAACACTTTTTATTCCATACATTGCATCTTTCACATACCACTTATCATTAAAATGTTTTAAATATTTTGAAACAATCATTATTATAATAAATGCTGGAGATGCAAGTGCGATACTTGCAACGATCCCACCTATTACTCCTGCAACTTTAAATCCTGTAAAGGTAGCCATGTTTACACCTAGGGGCCCTGGTGTTGATTGACTGATTGCAATCATATTAGATATATCTTCACTTGTTATCCAAGTTGGATATGTAATTGATAACTCATTAATAAAAGGAATCGCTGCAAGCCCCCCACCAATGGTAAATAATCCTATTTTAAAAAATTCAAAATATAATAAAAAAATATCACTTATCATAATTTAAATTCCTTTTTACTTTTTTTACTATAATCCCTATAACAATTGATGAAAGTATTAATATAATAATATTAATGCTAAAAACAAATATTAATAAAAGAGCTAATAAAAATAAAACAAATGTAGTTTTATCGACAATACTTTTTTTTATTAATTTATATATTGTATGGCTCATAATTGCACAAACTACAACTTTTATTCCAGATATTGCACTTATTACATATTCATTATTTTGAAAATTAATAAAAAGTGAACTTATTATAGTTATAATTATAATCGAAGGTGCTATAACTCCTATAGAAGCAAAGATAGCACCTAATACACCTCTTTTATTATAACCAATATAAGTTGCAACATTTATTGCAATAACACCAGGAGTACACTGTCCTATTGCATAAAAGTCAAACAACTCATTGCTATTTATCCATTTCTTTTTATCACAAATTTCACTCTCTAAAAAAGGTAACATAGCATAGCCACCACCGAAAGTGATAGCTCCAACTGAGAAGAATGAAATAAATAATGAACTTAGAGGTACTTTATTATTATTCATCTTAATGTACTAATTTGTCCATTTCAATATTTACTAAAGTATCACATCTTTCATTAAGTTCAATTCCTGCATGCCCTTTTACCCATTTGTATTCTACATTTAATTGAGAATTCAAATTATCAAGTTCAATCCATAATTCTTTATTTTTTACAGGTTTTTTATTTGCAGTTTTCCAACCATTTCTTTTCCAATTAATAATCCATTTTGTAATACCATTTTTTACATACTGACTATCTGTATTTAAAATAATTTTTGAAGGTTTTGAGTCTAAACAAGTTCTCAAAGCTACAATAACTGCTGTTAATTCCATCTTATTATTTGTGGTATATTCTAATCCTGAACTTTGTTCTGTTATGAATTTATCTCCACTATAAATAACAAAAGCCCATGCTCCTACACCAGGATTACCTTTACATCCACCATCTGTAAATATTGTTAACTCATCCATTATTCTCTTACTCCAGTTTTTTTTATAATATGATATCCAAATTGAGTTTTAACAGGATCACTTATTTTATTATGTGAAAGCTTTTTAACAGCATTTTCAAAAGCTGCTACCATTTTACCAGGAGCAAACCAACCTAAATCTCCACCCTTACTTTTAGATGGACAAGTTGAATATTTTCTAGCTAACATAGCAAAATCCTTACCTTGTTTAGCTTCTATAGATATTTTTTGAGCTAAAGATCTATCTTTTACTAATATATGTGATGCTCTAAATTCCATTTACTTTCTCCTATTAACTATTAACTTATACTATGAGTATAATTTTGTATTTTATGATTAAATAATAATAGAGACTTTAAAAAAGTCTCTATTATAATATACTAAATAATATTTATTAACAATGCTAAATTAGAAAGGCTCACCGTCAGCTTTTGGTGCAGCACTACTTTTACTAAATAATACAAGAGCTATTAATGTAACAGCATATGGGAATACTTTAAATATTACAGGAGGGAAAGCTGCAAGAGATGCAAACAATTGTGATACATTACCAATTGTAGTTGCAATTCCAAAGAAGAATGTTGCTCCTAATATACCAAGAGGTTTCCATTGACCAAATATCATAGCTGCAACACCTAAGAAACCTAATCCTGCAACAGAACCATTAAACTCACCACTGTAAGTTACAATCATTACACCCCCAGCTAAAGCTCCAAGTGCACCACTCATCATAACAGCAATATATCTCATTTTATGAACATTAATACCTGCAGAAGCTACAGCAGATGGATGTTCACCACAAGCTCTTAATCTTAAACCAAAACTAGTTTTATATAATAACCACCAAAAGAATGCCCAAATACCTATGCAAAACCATGTACTCCAATAAGTATTTGTAAAAATTAATTTACCAATAATAGGAATATTATTTAAGAGAGGAACATCACTTCTAACAATTCCTAACATAATAGATATATTTCCTGAACCAGTAATATTACGAGCAATATAAACAGTAAGAGCTGTTGCAATTAAATTAATTGCAGTTCCACTTATGACTTGGTTAGCTCTTAAACTTATTGAAGCAAAAGCATGAAGTAAAGAAAAAATAGCTCCTCCAATCATTGCAACAATTAAGCCTATAAATAAAGCCGAATTACCAATAATAGGCTGTAAAATAGAAATTGCTAAAGCACTAAAGAAATAACCAACAAGCATATACCCTTCAACACATAAGTTAATAACACCACTTCTTTCACTAACTAAACCACTTAAAGATCCCATCAATAGA
>CAZPTG010000094.1:0-8555 GCA_964589355.1 uncultured Spirochaetaceae bacterium | reverse complement strand
AAAGAGGAGAAACATTTAATTACACACCTCAACTTCCTTCATCATATAGAAATACCAATAAAAAATATTATGATAATATTCTATTAAAAGCTACTAGAAATGGAATATCAAAAGAAAAATCATTTAAATTAAATATAATAGATCCTTATTATGAGATAAAAAATAATGCTAGCTATTATGATGATGATAAACTTTATTATGCAAACAATGAGCCTATTCACCTTTCATATGAATCTAGATTTATTGACAAAGTTGTTTGGAAAGTTGATGGAAAAACAACTCGAGATAGAAATATTTCATTCTCATCAGGTCAACATGAGATCAAATTAGATGGATATGCAAGTGGTATAAGATATCCTGATGGATCTCTTAAAAACCATATGCCAGAAAATAGCATAAATTCTATTGATGTAATAATAGTTGATAAGCAAAAAGTTATCTCCATAGATGCTCCAAATGCTATTATACAAGGCAATGATATAAATATAAGTGTCAACACAAATAAAAAGCAACCTATGGATTTTATTAAAAATATATCATGTTATGTAGATGGAAATTTATATAAAAAAAATAATAATGGTAAATTTATTATAAAATCACTTTCCCCTGGTAATCATACAATAAAAATTGTTTCTCTCGATTATTTTAATAGAAGTGAAACTCTTACTCACAATCTTAGTGTTTATAAACCTCTAGTAGCTTCAATAATATCACCACAAGAGGGACAAAGATTATCCCCTGACAAAAATTTATTTGCTAAATTAGATATTACAAGTGGCCAAGCTAAAAATATAAGTTGGTCAATTGATAATAGAGCAATCCCTTATAGTAATTCAGCTACAATTGCTTTAGGAAAACTTTCATCTGGAAAACATAGCATAGAAGTTAATGTTGTTGATATCTTAAACAAGAAAGTAAGTGATAAAATATATGTAGAAACACTTAGTGATTTACAACTAAATATGATACAACCAAATAACACAATTGAAGTTATAAAAAATAATTCAGTTCAATGTTTGGCAGGTATTGAAAAAGTAAGTGGATCCTCTGCAAGTGTAAAAGATGCGGCTAATCATATTAGTTGGTATGTTAATAATCGAAACACCTATGAAAAAGGTCTTTCATACACCTTTGATGCTGAGAAAATTGGTAGATATAAGATATATGCAAAATATGATTTTAATAACATGGAGAGAACAAGTAGTGAAAGAACTATTATTGTAAAAAATATTGAAAAACCAGTTATCATATCTCCTAAAAATGGTGAGAGAATAACATATTCTAATGATAATAGTATTAATTTAGAAGCAACAGGAGAAGTAGGTTCTGAATTTATTTGGAAAATAGGAAATGAAATTGTAGCTATAGGAGCTAATACTGAATTTAACCCTAGTGGCCAAACAGGAAATATTCAATTAAGCCTAACAACAAAAGCTTATGGACAAAGCTTACAAAGCATGGTCAGTTTTAATTTAATAAAGAACACTCCTCCTGCACTAGCTCTATCTGTTTCACCTAATCAATATACAACAAATAAACTTAAATTTTCAGCAAAAGCAAGTGATTTAGAAGATAAAAATGACAACTTAGTAATATCATATCTTCTTGATGGTATAGCTTTAGATAAGGAATATACACTTACTAAGAGAGATGTTGGAATGCACACATTAACAGCAATTGCAAAAGATTCTCTTGATGAGGCTACAATAGAAAAAGCAACATTTAAAGTATTAGAAAAAAATCTATCGCTTGATGTTTTATCACCTCAGGATAATTATAAATATTATAAAGGATTTGAAATACCTCTAATTGCATCATTACCTCAAGGTGAAAAAGGTAGCTTTATTTGGAATGTTAATTATTTAGATAGTCTTTCCTCCAAAGGTGAAACTTTTAATACAAGTGAAGCTGTTTTTAAAGCTGCTGATACTGGAAAAGTTGAAGTAAATGTTTCTTTTATTGATTCAAATAATCAAGAAAGAGCAAATAAATCGATGCTATTAAACATTGAAGCTGAACCAATTGAGTTAAGTATTAATTGGCCACATGGGAAAATAGTAAATCAAGGTGAAAAACTAAATCCTACATTACATGGATTATCAGATAATCAAAACATAAATTTAGTAACTTGGTACTTAGAGGGAAAAGAAGTTAATGATATAAATAATTTATTTGCTCCTAATAATAGCGGTGATTATACACTTTCAGCTTTATACATTGAAGATGATATTAGTGAGAGAGCATCAATTGACTTTAGTGTGAACACAAAACCAATTATAACAATTGATAAAGCAATAAGTGAAAAAGATTATCTACTAAATAAAGCAATTATTTTATCTGCTAAAGTTGAAGATGATCAAGAATATCAAGGAGATATAACATGGATATTAAACAATAGTGAAGTACTTGGGAAAAGCAACCCTATTATATACATGCCAAAAAAGATAGGCAAATATAATATAGTTGCTAAAGTTGAAGATAATTATCAATTAAGTGCAAAAGATGAGATAAATATAAAAGTTTATAAACCAATTAGCGATATAGTAGTTAATTTTAATAATGGATTACCATCTTATCTAATTTCAAAACAATCTCCACCTCTAGTACTTAATTCATCTTATATAGGAGGAAATAATTCAAAGGTAACATGGAGTATTACTCAAGCTAATAATAAGATAGAAAAAATTGGTAAAAATGTTGAATTTAACTTTGATGAAATTAATAAATTTATGAGAACATCTGCACTTATTAATATAAATATAAGTGATAAATCTCTAGTTAATGGTGAAGAAAAAGTAATAATACACAAAGAGTTTATAATTAATTTTACAAATAATGCAACTCTAGAAATTATTAATCCTCAATCTAGTTCAATGTATCGATTGAATCAAGAAATTCCAATTGAGGTAGCTTTTAGTGGATATAAAAAACCAGAACTAACTCTATTTATTAATGATGTACAACATTTTAGTAAATGGATACAAAGTGAAGATTCTCAAAAAGCTATAACTAATATACCTTTTGATAAATTTGAAAATATTGGAGTTTATGAGATTAAAGTTGTAGCAAAAGAAAATAACATTATCAATGATTATATTGTTAGTTTAAATATTTACCCTGCTAGAGAGGGAATCTTTATCGACAATGTATTAAAAACATTTGATATAAATAATGATTCAACAATATTAAATGCAACAATAGAAAACCTTAAAGGAGTTGATAAGATTCAATGGAAGAGTGATTTGTCAAATACCCCTATTGCTGTTGGTAAATCATTAGATTTATCTAAGGCTTCTTTAAAAGCTGGCAAAAGATCAATTACAGTACAAGCTTTTAGTAAAGAAAAACTACTCTCTTCTAAGAGTATCTTAATTGATGTAATTGACAAAGTTCATCTCTCGATTGAAACAACTGAGGAAACTCTAATTATCCAAAATGGAGCTGATGTTGAATTAAAAGCTAATGCAAAAGATATTGATGGATCAATTATTGATAGAGAAAATATCATTTGGAAATCTCATGATATAGGATACTTAGCAAATGGTAATATTTTATCATTTAAAAAGATTTCTAATCTGAGCAATAAAAAGCATATAATAAGTGTTGAAGCAATTGGTAAAGATGGTTCAAAAGAAACGGATTTCATTAATGTTGAAATTAGAGAAAAAACTGATGATACAGGGCAAAAAAATTCAGCTACTAATTTAAAAGAAAAGGATGAAAAAGATCAAGAAGATAAAAAGAGTGAAGAACTTGATTATTTTGATTTAGGAAAACCTATAAACAATAAATTAAAAGAAAAATATCAAGATCCTTTTGGTTCGAATGCATCTAACAAAAGACCTGATCCAAAAGTTTCAAAAGCTATGAAAACATTTTTAAATAATCACAATCAAACATAATACCAAAAAGGAGGCATATTATGAGACATAAAAATTTAATTATATTAATTCTATTATTACTTGGTTCAACCTCTTTATTTGGTTTTGAACTTGATATTAAAGATGAGATACCATCTTATGAAAATCTCATAGTTAAATTAGAGCCATCTTTAAAGGAAGGGACTATAAAAGAAGCACGCTTTGATTTTTATCAAAAGGGTGTTAATGATCCTTTATATTCAGAATTTATTTATGAAGATGGAGATTGGATTGCAAAAGTTCCCTATACATATTTAGAAGGGGAAGAGTTAGTATATTTTGCAATAATGAAAAATACTGATAATGAGATATTTAGATACCCAAAAATTGGTAATAAAAAAACAAAATTAATTAAAGATGAAACAGCTCCTAAATTAAAACTTGTATCTTCAGATTCTTTCAATTTAGTAAAAGACAAGCAAGAATTAATTGTATTTGAAATAATTGATGAAAGTGCTTTATCTGATTTTAGTATAACAATTGATGGAGAGCAAACAACAAAAGCTGGAGCTTATGATAACTATCTATCTATACTAGTTGATCCCACAAATAAGGAAGAGCGTGTTATTTCAATTGAAATGAATGATAGATACAACAATAAATCTAGAGAAGAATTTGTATTTAAAACCAACTTAGAAAAACAGCCATTTTTCTTATTCGAAAAAGACTATGATGCTTTCTTTGAATTAGCTTATACACTCGATATGGGAAAATCCCAGAATACTATTGATTTTATGAGTGTTTTAGATGATTTAAATCATGAAGTTGAATTATCATTTGGATTAGAAGGTGAAACAAAACTAAAAGGAGGCCCTATAAAAATAGAAGCATCAGCTAAATTAAGTGATACTATTGGTGTTGATGATATTTTAGACTCTTATCCAAACACTCTTGTTGCAGATTTACAAAATATTCTCAATTTATACAACCCAATAGATTTTGAGAACGAATTTGATTACAGTGATGAAGATCCTAGAAGATTTGAAAATGGAAATCAATTCTTATTAAAACTAGCATTGTTTGATCCAATTTTAAGCTATAAATTTGGTGATCAAGAAATAACATATCAAGAAGAAACAATAAAAAGTTTTAACATAAGAGGAAGCTCTTTAGAATTAGATTTACCTTTTTTTGATATAAATATAGCTAAAGGTTTATCAAATCTTGGTTTATTTGAAGTTTCATGGCCACAAAACTATCTAGGTTTTAAAATTAGTTTTAAAGCAAAGGACTTTTGGTATTTCCAAACAAATCTTTCTCTAATAAATTCACTTCAAGGCAATTATGATGATTTAATACTTAGTTCAGCAACATCCCCTATTGAAAGTTTATATAATTTAAATGGGATATTCCCTGAACAAAATATGACATTAGGAATGGGAACCGGAATAAAAAATGAAAAATTTAATTTAAAAACTTCTTTTGCTTTTTCACTATATAATGAAGATTCTAGTACTGTATTAGATATTGATCAATTAGCGAATGATTTAAAAGATAATGGAGGACCTGATTTAACAACATATTTAGGTTATTTAGATAAAATTAATTCAATAATTCCAGTATTAAATTATTTCTTACCATCAAATGGATTAGTTGCAGGTGTTATTAACAAAGATTTATGGGGTATAAGTTATGGTCTAGACTTAGATATTTCTGATTGGGGAATAGAAGCTTGGGCTAGAAAAACCGATGCAAATTATAAAAGTATAGGATCTTCAATTCCTACTGATGAATTAAATATTGGTGTTTATGTTGCAC
Source organism: uncultured Spirochaetaceae bacterium (assembly GCA_964589355.1). Classification (GTDB taxonomy): domain Bacteria; phylum Spirochaetota; class Spirochaetia; order Sphaerochaetales; family Sphaerochaetaceae; genus Pleomorphochaeta. The sequence continues at coordinate 2,877 of CAZPTG010000094.1, read as the reverse complement.
AAAACATTGGTGAATTTGATCTCAAAGGCGGATATACTCATGAAATAAATAATATTGATGATATATTATTTAATGATATTATACCTATAGTAATGCCAAGTTTAGCACCAACTAATACAATTTCAGAAAATGATATTGCTGATATTAATCAAACAGCTATATTTGAGCTTAATATGCCACAAAATGATTTATTTGGAACACTAAGTCTTGATTACTCATATCTTTTAGAAAATAATAATGTTGATTCTTTAATATCTCAAACTGATGATGCAACAATAATATCTGATTTAGAAAATTCAAGTGATAATGATATTACATCCACTCACACAGGTGAAATTAGATGGTCTAGTAGCCAATTTGATATTGGTAAAATATCTACTAATTTTAAAGCAAAATATAAAAATGCTTTTGTAAAGAATATAATAGTTGATGGAGTTGAACAAAATAATTCTTATATTGAAACCTCATATGATATTACAGGGGGAATTAATTTTAATAATTATTCACTTTCTCTAGAATTCAATCATGAATTCTCTAATGAAGCAAATAGTTCTAGCGTATATGCATATGAAATTGATTTTAGTATAAAGGACACGCTCTTTGATAGCTTAAAAATTTCAACCGGATTAGATCAAGAATTTAAAACATCACTAGAAGCTTATGAAATTGAGGCATCTCTTAATTTAGAAAAACAATTTGGTATTTTCACATCTTCAGCTGTTTTAGAAGCTAGCTATTTTGACTCTTTATTAGATAATAGTGAAGATTCCTTATCTGCTAATTTAGTTATTAAGGGAATAATTAGAAAATAATAGCATTTCAATGATATAATAAAATATATACATCTAAATGATATAAAACTTCATTTAGATGTATTTTTCTTTTATTATAATAATTATAATTTAGCGGGGTAAAAACTTAATGAGATATTTAATCTTATTTAGAAAATGAATTTACAAATAACATTACAAATTAAATTATTTATTATCAAATGTTCTATTTTTAGATCGATGATACATTTTATTATCATACATTTGTTTATCAGCAGTACTAATGAGAGTTAAAACATCATTGCATGTTTTTTGATTAAATGAAGCAAAACCAAAACTAAAACTTAATATAAATGGATATTTTTTTGAATTATTCAAAATCTTTAGTTGTTCATTAACTCTTTTTATTATTTTCTGTGCTTGATTGATATTTGTCTTTGGCAAAATTAATAAAAATTCATCCCCACCAAAACGTCCTACTGAATCAAATTCTCTTATATTCTTTACAAAAAGATCACTTATACATTTAATAAAAATATCTCCATATTCATGACCAAATTTATCATTCACTAATTTTAAATTGTTTAAATCAATAAAACCTATTGTTAAATTAGTATTTTTTTCTTTACAATAATTTAGTTGTTCTTCTAATATTTCAAAACAAGCTCTTCGATTAAATATTCCTGTTAGTTTATCTCTTCTTGCATAATATTGTTCTTTCTTTAGCATTTTTTTTGAAAGTTTAATATTTAAAACAAGCAATATGATAATTATTAATAATAAAATTACTCCAGATATATAAATATAATTATTTTTAATAAAATTAATTATAGAAAACGGTTTGTTAATAATCTTTGCTTCTTGAGGCACTTTTTTTAAAGGGATATTATATTTTGTTAATTGCTCATAATCAAATTGATATTCATCTAATCCTGAAGTTTGAATTGGAATGTCTTTAATTAAAGTTCCATCTAAATAAGAAGAGACCATTTTTCCAAGCTTTGCACCTTGAGAATAACCACTTTTAAGACTACCCCCAACTATCCCATTACCCAAATAGAAATCCCAAAGGCCATAAATTGGGGCATCAGTATTTTCACCAATCATTCTTAAACTCTCATTGTAAGTAAAGTTGTTAAAAGAACGATCTTGAGTAAAACTTAATAATAATATTGAACTTGTATCAGGAATTTTTTCACTTTTTGATAATAAATCAGGCATATTTAATTCATCCCAAAACGTAAAGTCTAGCTCATCATCGAATAAAGGAATTATTTCTTCTAAATTAATTCGATTTGCTTTACCTGTTATTGTTTCATCATTAATTACAACAATTTCATCCATATTTGGATGAAAGTTTTTCATAACTTCAATCGTTGATTTATAATCATTATTTTCAATAAGACCTGTAATTCTATTTTTATCTATAGACTCATAATCTATTTTATTATTTACACCACAAAAGAAAATAGGTATATCTTTAGATAAAAAATTAGAATATGTTGTGATAAAATTAAAAGCTGCATCATCAGTTGTTATTACTAAATCAAATGAATTAAAATTATATTTTTTTGATAAAAAATCATAAAGTTGCATTTGGTATTTTTTATGAGGATGCTGTTTTATATCCATATAATCTATAGAATATGTAATATTACCATTATTCCAAACAATATTATCTTGAATCCCTCTTTCCATATCTTCTGTCCATTGAAGATTTCGATTATATGAGTGTAATAAAAGGATTTGTAAAGAATCATTACCTTCATAGTTTATTAATTTACTTTGTTTAGGGATGTTATCTAAAGGGATATTGTATTTTTTAAGTATATTATAATCAAATGCATAAGAAGTTGTATTTTCACTTATAAAATCCAATTCTTTTATATCTGAGCCATTTAATATTTTTAAAGCTTGAAAAGCAGCTAATTCTCCTTGATTGTAACCACTTACAAGTTTCCCACCTAATATTCCATGCCCTAAATGGAAATCCCATACGCCATATATTGGGCGATTACAAGTATCATAGAGCATAGAAATTGCTTGATCATATTCATAATAATTATTCTCTCTATCTTTAAAATATATTAAAAAAAGAACAATGCTA
>CAZPTG010000093.1:0-8687 GCA_964589355.1 uncultured Spirochaetaceae bacterium | reverse complement strand
AATGCTAATGTCAATAAGTGAAAGAAAAAATGAAATTGCTATGCTAAAAACACTAGGATATACAAATAAATATATCCAAATGCAATTTTCAATTGAGGGTGCCTTTATTGGGTTTTTTGGAACTATTATTGGTGTAATTTTAGGGCTAATAATCTCTTATTACTATCAAATCAATGGTATAGACTTCTCATTTTTTTTACAAAACTCACCTTCTATTGGATATAGAATTAATGGAGTTGTCCATGCGTATATTGACTATTTTGATATATTTTTAATTATTTTAGGAGCTATTCTTGTTTCTTTACTTTCAGCTTTTTTTGCAGTAAGAAAAACTTCTAAAATAGAAATAATTCAACTTTTTAAACAAGTATAACATTAAAAAATGATACAAAATTGTCTTTTTTAACTTGTTATAATAAATAAAAAAATTTATTTAATATATAATTTTTTAGCAAAAATATGAGCATTTCATTACCAAAACTATATTTTTTTTAGTATTTACTAAATATTTTTAATATTTTACGATTCAGGTATTGAATTCTTTTTCTAATAGTTATACATTGCGGATGAAAATAAATTAATCTTAAATTTTTATAGGAGTAAATAAAATGAACAACGAATCCGACATTTCATGGATTATAAAAAAACATGAAAACAAAAACATTTCTAAAGCAAAAGAAATGTTCCCTATTGAAACTGCAAGATTAGCCCGTCGACTACATAGTCAAATTCCTGGATATCACATGACACGCCTTGCTGCGCTTCCAAATCTAGCTAACATGTTAGGTGTTGGAGGAATATATATCAAAGACGAAGCAGAAAGAATGGAATTAAACAGTTTCAAAGTTATGGGCGGCAGTTTTGCATTATTTAGATATTTCCAAGATAAATTAAATCTTAAAGATGAACAATTATCTTTTGAATATTTAACAAGTGATGAAATAAAAGAAAAATTAGGGACCATTACATTTGCTAGCGCAACTGATGGCAACCATGGAAGAGGTATCGCTTGGGCTTCAAAAATGCTTGGACATGATTGCATGATTTATGTACATAGTGAAACAAGCAAGGCAAGAATTGATGCAATAAAGGCTTATGGAGCAACAGTAAAAGTAATAGAGGGAAACTATGATAATGCTGTAAAACAATGTGTAATTGATGCCAAAAAAAATAACTGGGAAATTATCAGTGACACTAGCTGGGATGGCTATACTGAAGTACCAACAAGAATAATGCAAGGTTATACCACAATGCTTCTTGAAACTCAAAAACAATTTAGTAGTCAAGGAATACAATATCCTACACATGTATTTGTACAAGCTGGTGTTGGAGCTTTAGCTGCTGCAGTAATTGGGTTTTATAGTGCTTTATGTAATGGAGAAAACACTCCAAAATTTATAGTAGTCGAACCAGATCAAGCTGGATGTATTTTTGCAACAGCAAAAAAAGATGATGGTGATATACACACTGTTGATGGATCTCTTTCTACTATTATGGCAGGGCTAGCTTGTGGGGAACCTTCTCCTCTTGCTTGGGAAGTACTAAAAGAATGTTCTGATGTATTTATTGAAGTTCCTGATTATGTTGCAGCAAGAGGAATGAGAATAATGGCAACTCCTCTAAAGGGTGACCCTATTATTGTTAGTGGTGAAAGTGGAGCTGTTACATTAGGAGCTCTTTATCAATTATTAACATTACCTGGAAATGAAGAATTAAAAGATTATTTGGATATAAACCAAAAAAGTAATATTTTATTCATAAATACAGAAGGTAATACTGATCCAAAAAGTTTTAGACAAATAATTTGGGATGGTGCTGATCAAGTACCTAATAAATATTCAACAAAAGGTTAATCCTTTTTTTCATATATTCTCTAATAATACAATATTTTTAGTTAGTCATATTTGTGGCTAACTATTTTTTTTTAAAAAAAAGCTAGACTTTTTTGAATAATTTTCAACTATGTTGACACTAATAATATTAAAATCTAATATATAAATAGGAGATAAAAGATGGACAAAAAACAAATCGGATTGCATATAAAAAAACTCAGACTTCAGCAAAAAATAACTCAACAAGAAGTTGCTGACTACTGTGGTTTTTCAAAAAGTCTTTTATCTAAAATTGAACATGGAACAACTGTTCCTCCTTTAGGAACTTTAATAAAAATTGCATCAGCATTACATACAACTCTATCTACTTTAGTAGGAGAAGATTTAAATTCTGATACAATTCATGAAAGCTCAACTAAAGCTACATCCCAGTTATTCACAACTAGTAAAGGCTATAAAATGTTTCCGTTTGCTAGCCAAAATGTCAGTAAAAAAATGCAACCAATTCTTTATGTAGTAAAAAAAAATGAATTAAAATCTCACTTTGCTGCTCACCCAGGTGAAGAATTTTATTACATCCTTAGTGGTGAAATGAAAGTACGAATTGGAGACACCCTTTATCATTTAAAACCAGGTGATGGAATTTATTTTAATTCATCAAATGAACATGAAACTATTCCAATTACTGACGAAGTAACTCTACTAAATATCTTAACAGAATAAACTAATAAATTTGTATTCAAAAAAAAGGTGAATATTTTTATTTGACAGTTCAACAATGTTGAACTAGAATAAAACCTGTAGAATACAATTATAAGAAAAGGAGTTTATATGGAAGGAACAAATTCAAAGAAGAAAAAACAACTTGGATATTCTTCTCAATTTGCTTTAGTAATTTCTCTTATTGCGGGCTGTGTTGGGACAGGAAATATTTGGAGATTTCCCAGAGTAGCAGCAACAAATGGAGGTGGAACTTTTATTGTTGCTTGGACAATAATGTGGGCATTAGTATGTATCCCTATTATGTTAGGAGAACATGTTATTGGAAGATCAACAAGACATGGTGCTCCAGGAGCTTTTAGAGATTTTATTGGAGAAAAATTTGCTTGGATGGGTGTTGTAATTGCAATTACAATGGCTGGTGTAGCTGCTTATTATTCAACAGTTATTGCTTGGGTATTACAGTATTTAGGATTGTCATTAACTAAAGGCTACTATGGCATAGAAGATAAACAAGCACTATTTAATTCAATTTCAAACGGAAATATAGTTACTGTTATATTATTTGTTTTTGTTCTAGCCTTATCAGCATTTATTGTGTTAAAAGGTATAAAAGGAATTGAAAAAGCAAATAAATACTTTATACCTATTTTATTTACTTGCTTAGTTGTTTCTGCTATTAATTCACTAAGACTACCTGGAGCTTCTGATGGATTACATTATCTTTTTGATATTAATCTCAAAGATCTATTAAGTTATAAAATATGGCTTGAAGCTTTAACCCAAGCTGTTTGGTCAGCTGGACCTGGTTGGGGCTTAGTAATTACTTTAGCTGTTTTCTCTAGAGCTAAATCAGACGTTGGTCTTACAACAATTACTCAAGGATTTGGAGATAACGCTGGTGCATTATTAGCTGCTTTAGTTGTTTTACCAGCAATTTTTGCAATAGCTCCATCAATTGCTGCTGCTGAAGAAATTTGTCAAGGTGGCAATAATGGTCTAACATTTGTATCAATGACAAATATCTTTGAAAACATGCCAGGTGGTTATTTAGTTTCAATTTTATTCTTTACAAGTCTTTTTGTTGCTGCTATTTCATCTAATGTATGTCACTTTATGATTTGTTCCCTTCCTTTTGTAGATTCAGGAATGAAAAAAGAAAAAGCTGTTAAATTAATGTTTATTATTCTATTAATTTGGGGCTTGCCATCAGCATGGAACATTAATTTCTTATCAAACCAAGACTGGGTTTTTGGACAATTAATGGTTGTAGGTTCAATGTTTAGCTGTTTCGCAATTATTAAATTTGGAACAAAAAAAATTCGTCAACAATTTATTAATAATAAATATAAAGGTATAAATATTGGCTTTTGGTGGGAAATATGTATAAAAATAATCTCTCCAATTATTGTTGTAACAATGTTCTTATGGTGGAGTATTCAATCTATCGGTTGGGAAGCTAATTGGTGGAATCCATTTGGAGTATTTAGCTTGGGAACATTTATTGTTCAAGGTGGATTAATAATATTAGTATCAATTTTATTTAACAAAAAAGTATCTTCATCTATTAAAACTAAATATTTTGATGGAGAAACATTCCCTCCTATTCCTGATAATGGATTTAGTGGTTAAAAAGGAGAAATATATGACATTTAATTCAATTATTATGATGATATTATGTTTAGGTTTTTATTTTGGTGGTTTTGCATTAGTAATATTCAAAATTGGTAAAATGAAAAATATCGATGACTAAAATAAATTTACCTATATGTGTTAAATAATACATATAGGTAATAATGAGAGGAAATATGAGCAAAATTACTAAATATATTGAACAAAAATATGCTCAAGATATTGTAGATTTAACAAGCAAGCTAGTATCTATAAAAAGCATTACAGGGGATGAAGGAGAAATTGTTAACTATGTTTATAGTAAAATGAAATCTCTTGGTTTTGAAAATGTTACAATAGATAATTTTGGAAATGTTTTTGGTAAATTAGGAAATGGATTAAAAAAAATTGTTTTTGATTCTCATTTAGACACAGTTGAAGCAGGTATTATATCAGAATGGGAAGAATCCCCTTTCTCTGGAAAAATAAGCAACAACAAAATATATGGTAGAGGTTCAGCTGATATGAAAGCTGGCTTTGTAGCTTCAATTTACAGTGCTATTGCTGCAAAAGAACTTGATTTATTAGATGATAAAACAATCTATGTAATTGGTTCTATCATGGAAGAAGATTATGAAGGAGTTGCTCTAAAATATATTCTTGAAAACAATATTATAGATAGTGATGTAGTAATAATATGTGAACCAAGTTCTTTAAAAATAGCAAGAGGCCATAAAGGAAGAGCTTTAATAGAAGTTTCAACTAAAGGTATATCAGCTCATGGATCAGCTCCTAATTTTGGTAAAAATGCCGTATACCCTATGATAGAAATATTAAATAGAGTAAGAAAATTAGAAAACTTTTCGTGTAATAATCCACAAGAGGGAACAATAGCTTTAACCAAAATAGACGTGGATTCTGTCTCTTACAATGCTATCCCAGGCTCTTGCACTATTTGCCTAGATAGAAGAATTACTAGCAAAGAAAATAAAAATGATATTATTAAACAAATGGATGAATTAGTTAAAAACACTCAAGCTAGTTGGAAATTTTCAATACATAATAAAACAACTTGGACTAAAAAAGATTTTTCTTCTGAAATTTATTATCCCTCTTGGGAAATTGAAAAAAATAATAATTACTTAAAAATTATGAAAGAAGCTTATAAAACAGAAACTGAAAATGAAGCTAAAGTAATACTCTGGGATTTTAGTACAAATGGTGTTACCTCCGCTGGTTTACTAAACATACCAACAATTGGAATTGGGCCTGGCGATCCTAAATTAGCTCATCAAACAAATGAATTTTGTGAAATATCACAAATAATAAAAGCTACATCAATATATTGTACTTTTATTAAAAATTTTTAAAAAAGGAAATTAAAATGAATGAAATATTTCTAAATGAACAAGAAATTAAAAATAGAATAGATATATGCCAAAATAAATTAAAAGAAAATAATTTATCTGGATTAGTATTAACAACAGAAAGTAATGTTACTTATTTTAGTGGATATCGTACACATGCTCCTTGGGCTACATTTACAAGACCTATTTGGTTATTCATACCCCAAACAGGAGTTCCTATATTATTTGTACAAACATTTGTTGTACCAGAAGCAAAAACTAAAAGTTTTTGCTGTAATGTTAAATGTTTTGATTCATTAAAAGGCCCATCAATTGACCAACTCATAAAGACAATGAAAAATCTAAATATGGCAGAGGGTAATATTGGTTGGGAATTAGGATATGAGCAAAGAATTGGAATTCAAGTCGATACTTTCTTAGAATTAAGAAAACAAATGAATAAAGCAGAATTTGTAGATGCTGCTGATTTGTTATGGTCTCAAAGAATAATAAAATCACCTTATGAAATCGAATGTCACCAAAGAGCTTGCTCTGCAACTAGTTATGCTCATGATAAAATTTTTAATGAAATTCATGAAGGTATGAGTGAATTAGAAATCAATAGACGTGTTCAGCAATTAATGCTAGAAGGTGGTGCTGAATATCCTGGATTTGTAATAATAGCTTCTGGTGAAGGCAACTGTGAACAAATTAGTGGTATAAGCTCAAATAGAACTATCAAAAAGGGTGAAATGGTTTGGCTAGATTTAGGTGCTACTTATCAAGGTTACTGGTCCGATTTTTGTAGAGCTGGTATTGTAGGTGAAATATCACAAGAACAAAGTGATATGCAAAATTTAGTTCACGAAGTTACATTAAATGCAATAAAAGAATTAGCCCCTGGTGTTCCTGTCTCTCATATTGCACAAGTTTGTGCTGATGGTTTAATAAAAAAAGGATTTGGAGCCTCTTTTGAATGTGGAAGAATGGGACATGGAATGGGGTTATTGAGCACCGAACCATCTTCTGTGACTCCTTTTGATGAAACAATTTTAGATGAAGGCATGATTATAAACCTAGAGCCAGGTATTGTAACTAACAATGGTGTATACGATATCGAAGAAAACATGGTTATTACTAAAAATGGATATAAGATTTTATCTGGAGGGTCAAGAAAACTTCATAAAATCTCTTTATAAAACTTTTTACAAAACCCCATTAATTATCACTTCTACCATGTTTATTTTATAAACATGGTAGTTTTATATTTGACAAATAAACATTTCTAATTTAAGTTTATAATATAAACTACTTTAAAACATAAACAACAACTACAGGAGAAATAAAATATGAATATGAATGAGAATGAAATAAAAGAAGCCATTCAAAATATAAAAGAATTAAAAGATTTAGTTTCGAATAAGCAAAAACAATTACAACCTATGGTTCTTTCAAAAGATTTTATAAATATGCTTCTTTATGCTTCTCTTTTTTTATTAATGACAACATTATTAATTGCTTTTGGGTTTTCAAAATATGAAACCTTTTGGGATTTCCCCTTATTATTAAAAGGGATTATCATGCTCTCAATAATTATAAATTTTATCCAAATATCTATTAAAAAAATTAAAGCATTAAATAAAAATACAAAAATATCATTAACTTCAAGTATTAATGAAATATTTACTATAGATTTTATACTTGCAATAATATTAGCAATCTTTTTTTCAACAATTTTTGCATCAATAACTAAACTAACATGGGTATATCTTCCAATAATAACAATAGTTTATGGGTTAATAGTAATTACATTTTCATCTTCAATTAACTTAATTGAATTTAAATATATGGGATATCTTACAATATTTATTGGAATAATAAGTATGCTATTTATACAATTACCTTTACTTTTATTGGGATTTTCAATGTATACTATTATTTTCTTTTGCTATTATTTACTTTTAAAGTTTGCAAGGAGAAATAAATAATTTATGAATTATCCAAATCTCGATAAATTAATCCATGAACAAAGCCGACTAAAAATACTAATTTATCTTTCTAAAAAATCCCCAAGTAAAACAACATTTACTAAAATAAAAAAGGATTTGAATATGACAAGTGGTAATTTAAGTATTCAACTGAAAAAGATAGAACAGGAAAAATGGATCGAGCAAAAGAAAATTATAGATAAAAATAAATTAAAAACTTATATAAAAATTACAAAACTTGGAGAAACTGCTCTAAATCAATATTTAAATGATTTAGAATCTTTAATTTCAAATTTAAAAGGAGATACCAAATGAGTCTGATAAAAACTATCAATTTATCAAAAACATACAAAACAATCAGCGAAGATGTTCATGCTTTAATTGATTTAAATCTTGAAATAGAAAAAGGAGAATTACTTGCTATTTCAGGACCTTCTGGAAGTGGAAAAACCACATTACTTAATTTAATTGGACTTTTAGACGATATAAGTGATGGAGATATTGAATTAAATAACATTAAATATTCAACTCTTAAGAAAAAAGAAAAAACTGAAATAAGGAAAAATATGGTAGGAATGATTTTCCAATCATACAATTTGATTCCAGTATTATCTGCATGCGAAAATGTAGAAATGGCACTAAACTGTTTATCAAAAGAGCAATTAGCTGAATTAAATATTTATAATAAAAAAGATAAAATAGATTTATGCTTCAGTGCTCTAAAAGATGTTGGCCTAAATTCTCTAGAAAATAGAAGACCAAATGAATTATCTGGAGGACAGCAACAAAGAATTTCAATAGCAAGAGCAATAGTAAAAAATCCTAAAGTGCTATTAGCAGATGAACCAACGGCTAATTTAGATAAAATAAATAGCCTTAATATTTTAGATTTAATTTCAAAATTAAATGAAGAAAAAAATTTAACATGCATTTATTCCTCGCATGACAAATTAGTTCTAGAGCATGTTAAAAGGATTATTAAATTAGAGGATGGCCATTTATGTTAAAACTAGCATTAAGAGGTATTTCAAGATATAGAAAAAGAACAATTATCACAGCTGTTGCTATTAGTATTGCTGTTATTTTTTCTATTTTTATGAAATCCTTGCTAACTGGAATTGCTTTAGATTCTGATAAAAATTTAATCTACAATGATACATCTAGTGCAAAAATTTATGCTCAAAATTACT
>CAZPTG010000092.1:0-8739 GCA_964589355.1 uncultured Spirochaetaceae bacterium | reverse complement strand
TTTGTAAAGGTATATAAATTTTGACCCATAATAAATAAGTTAAATTCTGAAAGATTTAACTTATGAGCAAATTTGTTGTTGATATTGTATGATAATTTTATGGATTTTATTTTTAAGTATGAACCATCTTCGATAAATCTGGATGATACCCTGTTATTTTCGTTTGGATCTGCATTTGTTGCTCTTGGAATATCTGTAATATCACCCGGTTTTTGCCATCTGTTTAAAATGTTAGTGGTTTGATTATCAATCCCTTTCATAGATTCTATATATCTCCGGGTACCATTAAAAACGTCATTCCCATAAGAAAATTGAAGGAATATTTGTAAATTCAGATTTAGATACGATAATGAATTTAAAAAACCTCCGTAAAAATTTGGATGAGGATCTCCAATTTTTTTTCTGTCATTTATATCAATTATACCATCGTTATTAATGTCTTCAAAAACAAAATCTCCAGTTGACGGATCAACGCCAAGTGAATTATAGCCATAAAAAAAACCAATAGGTTCACCGACTTCTATTCGCTGGTATCCTCGTCCAATATTTTCTATGGGCTGATTGTTATAAAGTTGAGTTACCTTATTATAATTTGATGAAATATTAAAAAGGCTTTCCCAAAATAAATTTTTATCAATATTAATTGTTTTTAAAGCTATTTCAAACCCTCTATTTTCGATCTTTCCAATATTGGCAGTAATATTTTCAAAGCCCGATGAAACAGGAATTGGTTTTTCAAGTAATAAATCTTCTGTTTTTTTTCTGTAATAATCAGCAGTTAATTGAATTCGATTTCTGAATAATGATAAATCAAGTCCCAAATTTATTTGTTTGGTAGTTTCCCATTTTAAATCAGGATTTGAAATATTTAAGGGGTAGATTGTTGATGTATTTGCATATTCAGATGTTCCAAAACGAGATATATATAAAAAATTAGGAATTTTATCGTTTCCGGTAATTCCATAACTAGCCCTGAATTTTAAACTATTAATAAAATTAAAATAAAAGAAATCTTCTTCAGAAATTCGCCAGGCTATATCTCCAGAGGGGAAAAAACCATATCTGTTTTTTTTACTGAATTTAGATGATCCATCAACTCTAGCATTTATTGTTCCCAAATATTTGTTATTTAGATTATATTTTACCCTCCCAAGAAACGAGTTCATAGCAATCTCTTCAACAAAAGCATCGGCACTAACTTTTTCAACTGCATTAATTAAATATTCTAAATCTTCGCTAGCAAATGATGTTCCCCTCATGAAAGTTGAACTAATCGTTTCTTTTTCTATCTCGTATCCCATTAAAATATTAAGGTAGTGAATATTATTAAATATTTTATTGTAATCAATAATATTACTGACTAGAGTCTTTAAAGCTTCAGAGGTTGTTTCTAATCCTAACCCATTATATTTTGCTCCTTGTCTTGTAGTAGGAGGATCATATGTATGCTCTCTAAAATTTATATAATCAACCCCAAATTTAAATTTGTAGGTTAAATTTTGAGAAATATTATAATGTGCAAATATATTTCCTAAATTTCTCCAATTGTATACAATATTAATGTGTTGATTAGCAATTGATATCGGATTAGCAAGTGGTCCATCTTCATTAAAAGTTGCATCTTCGTTATAAATCGGATAAATTGACGGTAAAGCAATAGCATTAGGTACTGGGCCGTTTAAAGATTGATCGCCTTCTTTACGATTATTTTCTGATTTAATAATAGCAAGACTTGTTCCGATTTTCAATTTTTCAGAGTATTGATGGTCAAAATTAACCCTGGTATTAATTCGAGAATAGTCAGTTCCTTGTACTATCCCCTCTTGATGAAAGTAACTGGCTGTGAGATAATAATTTGTTTTTTGGGATCCTCCAGAAAAGGAAAGATTATAATTTTGGATAGGAGCAACCTGATATAACTTGTCTTGCCAGTTCGTATTAATGTTGTTTTCATTAATTTCACTTTCTGAATAAATAGGAACACCACCGTCATTAATGGCAGCTTCATTCTTATATCGCATAAATTCTTCGGCATTCAGCATATCATAGGTTTTTACAACTTGTTGTACTCCGTATTTTGAGTTAAATTGTAAAGTTGGCGCTGAATTATTACTTCCTCTCTTTGTTGTAATAAGCACAACTCCATTTGATCCTCTTGCACCATAAATAGCTGTTGCAGATGCATCTTTTAATATAGTAATTGACTCAATGTCAATTGTTGTTAAATCGGTTAAGCTGTTAACACTTTGCCCATTATAATAAATCTGACTAAGATCTTTAGAAAATAATGGAACACCATCTATAATATATAATGGGTCGGCTCCTGCAGTAATTGAACTAATACCTCTAATTCTTAAAGTATTTGCTCCACCTGGTGTTCCTGAGTTTTGATTTATATAAATACCCGGAAGCTTACCCTTTAACGATGTTGGAACATCGGGTGTAAATGAAGTTTTAATTAAATCAGCTTTTATATTACTTACTGAACTTGAAATTAGTATTGAATTTTCAAACCCATATCCTACAACAACTACCTCTTCAATTACTTTCCTATCTTCTGAAAGAAAAATTTCAATATTTAAATTGTTTGATATATTTACGACCTTATTTTTATAACCAATAAATGAAAAAGTTAAATTTTCATAACTGGCAGGAATAGATAATTCAAAAGCGCCATCTTCTAGGGTTATAGTGCCAATAGTAGACCCTTTTATAAAAACATTAGCTCCTGGGATTGGTAGGCTATCTATTCTTGATTTTACTATTCCAGTTATTTTCTTTGTATGCTTAAATGACAATTTATCTTCTACCTGTTTTAATATGATGTGTTTTTCAATTATTTGAAATTGGATATTGTGAGCAGGGAAAAAATCGTTTAGGATATTTAGTAAAGTCTCATTTTTTGTATAATAACTTATGATTTGACTTACATCTATTTCTGAATTGCTGTAAACAAAGGTAAAGTCTGTTTGTTTTTCTATTTCAGTAAGAAGTTCTTTTAAAGGTTTGTTTTCTATATTAATGGATAACGAATCGGAATTGTTGGCATATAGGTTAGTATGGTTAACCCAAATTATAATTATTAATAACCCAATAAACTTTCTGAGAGTCATTTTTTTGAAGGTTTAAACTTTTCATTTCGAAATATCTTGAAATTATTTTTTTGTGACTTTAATTTTATTGTTTACAATTTGATAATCAAAAGGTACAATAATTTTAAGTATTTCCAAAATTTCTATAATGGATTCCTCTCTAACAGTTAAAGTTATATTTTTATTCGTATCAATCTCTTTGTCTAATTCTATATGAATATCATATAACTCAGCTAAATCCTTCATGATATTCCCAAAAGAGCAATTGTCAAAAATTATACTTCCGTTATTAAAAGTGTAATTTTTTTTGTTAAGTGTTTGGCGTTGAGTTATTTTTTTGTTTGATCTTGAAATAATTATAACATCGTTAGGCTTTAGAATTTTTTCTGTTGTTGATGTAGAAATCTTAACTTTTCCAGAAATTAATCCAGTTTCTATTAAATCTTTTTTTTCTTTGGCTTTTAAATAAAATTGTGTCCCTAAAACGCTTACACTCACATTATTCATATTAATGATAAAAGGGTTTGATTTATCTCGAGTTATTTTAAAATATGCATGTCCGGAAAAAATTAATTCCCTTGATCCTTCATTAAAATTTTTAGTATATCTTATTTTCGAATTAGGTTGTAACCATATCGTTGACTCATCGGGTAGACTTATTTTTGTCCTAGTTCCTTCGGGAGCAATATAAGATATATACTGATTTTTTTGGTTAAATGTATCGATTGTAAAATAAATAACTGTCGAGATTCCTAGCAGAATGATAATTGCAGCTGCATACTTTAATATAGTTGGTAATAATTTTTTATCATTAATACCTGTTTTTATTATTATATTACTCCAAATTGATTTTAAATTGGGTTTTGGATAATCCTGTTTATAATCTTCATAATTATCCCAATCTTCTCTCATAAATTTTTTATTATTAAGATTATTGTATTTATTGTTTTTATGTGATTTATCAGATTTCATTTTTAATTAAAATAGTTTATTAATAATACGTTTTATTTTAGTATTTACCTTAATTATATTTTTAATATTATAATAAAATAACAATGATTAGAATAAACGTTAAATCATATTTATCTCCGATTGACTTTTTTAGCTGTTTTAATGCTAAGCGCATATGCGATTCAACTGTTTTTATAGAAATATTTAGTTTCAAAGCAATTTGTTTATAAGTAAGCCCTTTTTCGCGGCTCATTAAAAAGATTTGTCTTCGTTTAAATGGCAATTCTTCAACAGATTCTTTTACGATATTGTTAAGTTCATTATATTCTAGCGAATTATCAGGTTGGCCTTCAATATCATTATCGAAATTGTGATAGCTTTCATTAATAGAAGTTTCTTTATGTCGTTTACGTAATAAATCTATTACTGCATTTTTAGTAATCATAAAAAGGTAACTGCTAAAGGATAATTCAGGTTTTAAATCGAATCGACGATTCCATAATCTCACAAATACTTCTTGAGTAATTTCTTCTGATTCTTCTTTATTTTTTAAGTAGCGGTAAGAAAAATAATATATCCGCTCTGAATATTTTTTGAAAATTTTTTCAAATGCAATTCGATTATTGTTTTTTAGTTTAATAACCAGTATTTTGTCTTTTTCGTCCAAAATAATTATCAGTATTACAATGTATTCGAAATATGAAAATTAATTATGAGTGCAAAAATACTAATTATTCATAGGATCATTATAGTTAAACGGTATAATAATAAAAAAAATCTTTACAATTAATTAAAGGGTATGATTTGCATATTACGTATAATTAAATATTAAAACAGATTATTAAAATTATGATATTAATAAAGCAAATTGAAGTTTTTAATCCAGATTATATTGGAAAGAAAGACATATTAATCGGATTTGATAAAATTTTAGGTGTATATGATAAAATTGATATTTCATCCCTAAGCGGAATGGATATTCAGATAATTAACGGTGACTCAAAAAAAATTGTTCCTGGTTTAATTGATGGCCATGTTCATATTGCAGGAGCTGGAGGAGAAGGAGGGCCTGCCACCAGAACACCTGAAATGCAACTTTCTCAAATGTTTGCCGGTGGAATTACAACTGTTGTTGGATGTTTAGGAACCGACGGCATGACCCGTTCGTTAAATAGTGTACTCATGAAAGTAAAATCACTACGCGAAGAAGGGGTTTCTGCCTGGATGTATACCGGTTCATATCAGGTTCCTCCGCCAACTATATTAGGTGATGTTGGCAAAGATATTGCCATGATTGACGAGATAATTGGTGTTGGAGAAATAGCTCTTTCAGACCATCGGAGTTCTTACCCCTCAATTGAAGAATTGATAAGATTAACAGAGCATGCGCGTGTTGGTGGTATGCTGGGAGGAAAAGCAGGAATTGTAAATATTCATATGGGCGATGCACAAAATCCTTTTCAACCCATTTATGATGCGGTAAATAAGAGTGAACTTAAATTAACACAGTTCTTACCTACTCATTGTAACCGCAACGAATATATTTTTGAAGATGCTAAAGAATACGGTAAAAAAGGTTATGTTGATATTACAGCCAGTTCTTATCCTTATTATCCCGATTACGAAATAAAACCATCAAAAGCAATTGTTGAATTATTAAATGCTGGAGTACCTTTAGAGCATATTACTATGACCTCTGATGGAAATGGTTCTTTACCTGGTTTTGACGAAACTGGCAATTTGATAAAATTAGAGATGGGGCAGCCTAAATCTATTTTTGAGGAGTTAATTGATGCAGTTATTGATGAGCGATTACCGCTTGAAAAAGCGGTTAAAACGGTTACTTTAAACGTAGCTGAAATTCTAAAACTTAAAAATAAAGGACAAATTGTAGAAGGTAAAGATGCTGATTTGCTTATCCTGGATAAAAATTTTAGAATAGATACACTTATTGCAAGAGGGAAAATTGTTGTTAAAGACAGTAAGTTGCTTAAAAAAGGGAATTATGAAAAAGAAGTATAGAGAATTTTAAAATATAAATAATCGTTATGAAAAAGAGTGTTTTTTTGGTTCTATTCTCCGGTTTATTGTTTTTTTCTTCGTGCGTAAATGAAAGCAGTAATCAAGAATTAAAATTTGAAAATTATAAAGGGAAGCTCTTTATTATTGGAGGTGGTAAAAGACCTGTAGAAATGATCAGGTCAATGGTAACTATTTCGGGAGTTGATACTTCCGGGTATATTGTTATTTTACCCATGTCAAGTTCTGTTCCAGATACAGCAGCATATTATGGAGTAAAACAGTTTACCGATCTAGGAATAAAAAATGTTTTTTCAATGAATTTTAATGATAGTTTGGATATTATTTCTAAAAGAATAGACTCGCTTAAAAACGCATCATTAATTTATATTTCAGGTGGAGATCAAAACAGGTTTATGGAAATTGTTGATGGAACGCATATATATGATGCAATTCACGATGCTTATAAAAATGGGGCATTAGTTGCTGGTACAAGTGCTGGTGCTGCTGTTATGAGTGCTAAAATGATTACCGGAAATGAATTTAAGCATCCAGAATATACAGGAAGCTTTAGAATGATCGAAGCCAATAATATTGAGATTAGAAAGGGATTAGGCTTAGTTGAAAATGCGGTCATTGATCAACACTTTATTTGGCGAATGCGAATGAACAGGCTCATTTCTGCCTGTCTTGAGAATCCTAAAGAAACCGGTATTGGGATTGATGAATCAACAGCAATTCTTGTCGAAAATAATAAAGCAACAGTTTACGGAAAAAGCCAGGTAATTGTTCTTAGGCATAAAACAGCCGAAACCAAAATTGTGAATGGTTTGCTTGGAGCAGAAGATTTAGAATTGAACGTTTATCTCCCTGGAGATTCATTCGAAATTGTTGAAAAATAATATTTAGTTTTAATTTTTTTATTGATGAAGAAACGCAAAATTCCTCATACATACGTTATTGTTTTTTTTATTATTGTTATTTCTGCATTTCTTACCTGGGTTGTTCCCGGAGGCGAGTTTCAAAGGGAAGTGAAAGTTGTTAATGGTGTCGAACGTGAAATTATAGTAAATAATTCTTTTCAATATACCGAAAATAATCCACAAAGCTGGGAAATTTTTTCTGCTCTTTTTAATGGTTTCGTGAACACTTCAAATATCATTGTTTTTATTTTAATGATTGGTGGCGCTTTCTGGATTATGAACGACAGTAAAGCAATTGATGTAGGTATTTATTCTTTTTTACGATTTACCAAAAAGTTAGAGAAACTAAAATTTTTTAAGATTTTAGGTGTAGATAACATCATCATTACATTAATTATGCTCATGTTTAGTGTCTTTGGTGCGATATTTGGCATGAGCGAAGAAACTATTGCTTTTGTCATCATTTTTGTTCCGCTTGCTATTTCCATGGGATATGATTCTATTGTCGGAGTATCAATGTGTTTTGTTGCTGCCGGCCTGGGATTTGCCGGTGCTTTATTAAATCCTTTTACAATAGGAATAGCACAAGGACTTGCCGATTTACAATTATTTTCCGGTATTGAATATAGGCTGTTTATGTGGTGCATAATAAATATTGTTGGAATCATTTATATCCTCAGGTATGCCAACAAAGTTAAGAGGTATCCAAAATCTTCGCTGGTTTACGAAGATGATGAATACTGGAGAAAACGAGGAAACGCCCATGTAGAATCAATTAATTATTATACACCCAAAATGGCATGGATGGTTTACTTTTTTATTTTAGCTGTTTTAATTGTTTATTCTATTTTAATGCCAGCTTCCGAACTGAGTGTTGGAAATACATCAGGAGTAATACCAATAATTCCAATGCTTACAGTTTTTTATGCCATTACCGGATTTTTTTCACTATTAAAATCTGTCCACTTCTATGTACTAAACATCTTATTGTTTACCATTTTATTTTTAATTGTTGGTGTAATGGGATATGATTGGTATGTAATGGAAATAGCAACAATCTTTTTAGCTATGGGTGTTTTTGCTGGAATAGCCATGAGTAATTCGGCCAATAAAATTGTGAATTTGTTTTTAACAGGCGCAAAGGATATTATGTCGGCAGCGGTAATTGTTGGTTTGGCAGGAGGAATCATTGTAGTTCTGGAAGATGGTAATATTATCGATACTGTTCTGTATTATATTTCAAAATCGATGGCCGATTTTGGTGATATTGCGTCTGTAAGTATGATGTATATTTTTCAGGCTATTCTAAATATAATTATCCCGTCAGGTTCAGGTAAAGCAGCGTTAACAATGCCAATGATGTCTCAATTTTCCGATTTAATTGGTGTATCCCGTCAGGCAACAGTGGTTGCTTTTCAGCTGGGAGACGGTTTTACAAATATGATTACTCCAACATCAGGAGTGCTTATTGGTGTACTTGGCGTAGCACGTATTCCATTCGAAAAGTGGATTAAGTGGATCACCCCGTTCATGATAATATTATTGATATTGGGATTAATACTTTTAATACCTACTGTAACTATAGATTTAAACGGTTTTTAGCAAGGGGTGTAAAATTTCGTTTATCTGTAGTTTAATCTCCATCTGAAATTTTCTGGATGGAGATTTTTGTTTTTTATTGTCATATGTTTCCTTTTTGGTAAAAATGCTTTAATTTTAATGGTTAAAAGGAACTAAATTATTCACTAAAATTT
>CAZPTG010000091.1:0-8741 GCA_964589355.1 uncultured Spirochaetaceae bacterium | reverse complement strand
TTTATTACATCTCTTGCAAGCAATATGATAGCTTCAGCTTTAACACTAATTATTACATTCTCTATTTTTAAATCTAAAGGTCTATTAAGATTAAATAGAGAAGCATTACAATATTTAAACATACCTATTATTGGTACAATAAATCCTTTTCTTCCAATTTCATTAATACTATTCATCTTTGTATATATAATGATTGAAAAAACACCACTTGGAATAAAGTTAAAAGCTTGTGGTTTTAATTCAAATGTTCTAGAAGCTTATGGACTTTCAAAAACAAAGATAGATGCGTTTGCATTGATAACATCTAGTATTTTCTGTGCTCTTGCAGGTAGCTATTTATCACTAAAACAAGGTGTTTTTATTTCTCAAATGAGTGCAAATAAAGGTTGGTTTGCACTTGTTATTATATTTTTATGTAACTCCAAAATAAAATATTTAATTCCTGCAACCTTAATTTTTGCGTTAAGCGAAGCTTTATCAAATTATATACAAGGAATAAATAATATACCATCAGATATAGCTCTAATGATTCCAAGTCTTTTTACATTATTAGTTATGATTTTAATAAGCTATTATAATAAACAAAAACAAAAAATAGAGGAAAAAATATGATACTTACAATAGATTATGGTACAACAAATTTAAAAGCTGCATTAATTGATAAAAAAGGCGCCTTTCATAATTATTACAGTGAGGAAGTTAGCCCATTATCTAATAAAGATATTCATGAAATTAACACAAAAGTTTATATTGATTTTTTATTAAGATATTTAAAAAAAATAAACAAAAATCTAATCGAATCAATTATCATTTCAAGTAATGGTCCTAGCATTTTATCTTTATATTCAGAAATAAACATAAATAACAATAAAATAAATTTAGAATATTCAAACACAAGACTTTGGATGGATAAAAGAGGAAAAAATTATTCTAAAATAGTTTCACAATATTATCAAACTTATATTGATGGAAGCTTTTTTTTACCTTCAATTTTAAGTATAAAAGAAAATGAGATAGACTCTTATAATAAAACAAAATATTTTTTAACAATAGATAGCTTTATAAATTATTTTTTAACTAAAAAAGCTTATATAGTAAACAATGCAAATTTATTAAAAAAATATTATTGGGATGAAAATAGCTTAAAATATTTTAATTTGTCACAAGATAAATTTCCTCAATTTATAGATTGTGGTGAAATAATCTCGACTATAGATGAAAATATTGCAAATACTTTAGAACTATCATCTAATATTAAAATAATTGCTGGTGGATCTGATTTTTATTTTTCTCTCATTGGCTCAAATATCACAAATGAAAATATTCTAGCTGATATAAATGGGACAAGTGAGGGAGTTAATCTCTGCATTAAAAATTATATTAAAGATAAAAGATTTTTATGCTATGAACATCCACTAAAAGGTTATTATAATTTGTCTGGTGTAATTTCTAATTCTGGAATTGCTTTAAATTGGATTAGAGAAATTTTAGATATTGATATTTCAGACTTTGAAGATCTTTACAAACTTGCTGAAAACTCAAATAGAAATAACACAATATTTTTACCATATCTAACTGGAGAAAGAGCTCCAATATGGAATTCTCAAGCCACAGGGTCTTTTATTAATTTAACAAACGAGACAAAAAGAGAAGAGCTAGCTATGTCAGTAATAGAGGCAACAATTTTCTCATTTAAATCAGTAATTGATTCTTTTGAAGAACTTGGATGTTTAGTTAATGAAATTCATACTTCAACAAAAAAAAATAATATGGATTTTTATTATCAATTAAAAAGTGATATTACAAATAAAAAAATTGTAGTTTATAAAACAATATCCTTAGAGTTATTAGGTCTTGCGATATTAGCATATAAAACAAGTGAAAAAATCGATATAAGAAAACATATGGAACAAAACTCAAAAATTTATACTCCAAATATTAAAAATCAAAAATATTATGAAAACAAATATAATCTTTTTAATAAACTATATTCAACATTAAAGCCAATAATGAATAAAAAATTTTAACCAATTTTTAATATACTTATTGTTGTTAATATATTAAAATAAAAAAAGATAAAGAGAAAAATAGGA
The DNA here is from genome assembly GCA_964589355.1 of uncultured Spirochaetaceae bacterium. Classification (GTDB taxonomy): domain Bacteria; phylum Spirochaetota; class Spirochaetia; order Sphaerochaetales; family Sphaerochaetaceae; genus Pleomorphochaeta. The sequence goes on along the minus strand of CAZPTG010000091.1, from coordinate 6,648 downwards.
GGTTTTTTTGATTTTTAATTATTCTTTCAATGCAACAGCTCTTGTTTTTATTTCAATTTTAACAATCTATTATAATATTTCTCCTATTTTTCCAAATAGAGCAAATAAATTTTTTTCATGGATATTAATTGAAGGAACTCTATCTGTTTTTATAGATGTACTATCCTTTATTTGTATAAATAATAAGGTTAATATATACATAAATTATGGAGTTAATTTTTTATTATTTATTACTCAATGGATGATACCTTATTTATTATTCAGATATGTAATGACTTTAACAAAACAAGAATTTAAAACTAAATATTTAGTTAAAATTATCCCTGTAGTATTATTAGTTATAAATTATGCAATATTATTAACATCACCAATTACTAAATATACTTTCTATTTTACTGAAAATATGGAATATATGAGGGGATCTCTTTTCAATCTTTCAATTGTTATTGAATTAATTATTCTAATGTGGGGAGTTGGATATACAATAAATAAAAGAAAACATTTATCCTATAGCCAATTAATGATAATTCCAAGTTTTATAACACTGAATATTATAGCAATCATTATTCAAATTAATATCCCTCAAATTTCAATTATAAGTGCATCTATTTGTGTATCTATTTATTTAATGTATTTCACGTTACTTAAACCTACCGCATATATTGATACAATGACAAATTTATACAATAGAGTCGCTTTATTAGAATATATATATTCAATAAATGCAAACAAGCAATCATATAGTTTTATTGTAATAGATATAGTTGAAACAACTAAAATTAATAATTTAGTATCAGAAGATTTTGGAAATAAAATAATAAAATCTGTTGGTGAAAAGTTATTATCAATCACATCAAATAGCTTAATATTTAGAATTGAAGGTGATAAATTTGTACTAATTTTCAAAAATGAAAAAGATAAATTTATAACACTAAAAACTATAAACAAGAACTTCCCTTTATTAATTGAAGACTCTAAATTTTCACTAGAAATAAAAATTCATATGGCATATTCAGAAAAAGTTTTAGATACTCAAACCAATACAGATATTATAGAATTGATCAATTTCATTTGTAATAAAACCAAAGAAACAAAAAAAACCCAAAAATTGAATTTTAAAAATATTGAAGAATACAGATATAAAAAATCTAAAGAAATTGCTATTTTAAAAGCAATTGAAAATGAAAACATTGAATTAAGATTCCAACCAATTTATGACTTTAATAATAAAGAATTTAATTCTGCTGAAATTTTATGTCGAATTAATACAAAAGAATTTGGGTATATAAATCCTGCAATATTCATCGCTTATGCTGAAAAACAAGGATTAATTAGTAAAATTACACTAACAATTATAAAAAAATTATGCATCTTTTTAAGAAAAGAACCTATTCCCAAAAATTTAAAAAACATTTCAATTAACCTATCTGTAATGGATTGCTTAGATTCTAAAATTCAAGAAAAGATTTTAAAAATTTTAAATGAATATAAAATTAATAAAGAATTATTAACTTTTGAAATAACAGAAACAACTGCAAGTTTAGCCCCACAATTAGAAAAAACAATGGATATATTAGTACAAGAAAATATTAATTTTTCATTAGACGATTTTGGAACAGGATATGCTAATTTAGATTCTGTATTACGTCTTCCTTTTTCTAAAGCAAAAATAGATAAAACTTTATTATATTTATCTCAAGAAAATGAAAAATATAAAATATTATTAGATTCTCTTGTTAATATGATAAAAGATTTAAATTTAGATATCGTAGTTGAAGGCGTTGAAACATCATCTCAAGTAAAATACTTATCAACATTAAATGTTGATTATTTTCAAGGTTTTTATTTTAGTAAAACTTAAAAAGATAAAGAATTTATACAATTTATGAACCAAAAAAATTCTATATAAATAAATTAATAAATACATTATTTACATATAACAAAATTATTATATTTTTTTTTAGTTTTATTTGACTTACTTGTAAAAGCATTCAATAATAAAAATTATATACAAATTACAAAAGGATGTTATATGATATATTTAATAGCTATCTCTATATTATTAGCTTTAATTTTAGCTAGTAAAAATTACGTTTCAGTAAAAAGGCAAAATCCTGGAACAAAAAAAATGATTGAAATATCTTCACATATTTTTGAGGGAGCAAAAGCGTTTCTACATCAAGAATTTAAAATTATCGTTATTGTTTCAATCATTATATTTGGAATTTTATCTTTAGTTGTATCTTTTAGTGCAGCAATATGCTTTTTATTAGGAGCTACATTAAGCTCTAGTGCAGCTTGGATAGGGATGCAAATTGCAACACTTACAAATGTAAGAGTTGCAAACAAAGCTAGAGAAACAAAAGATAAAGGTAAAACTTTAAAAGTTGCATTTGAAGGAGGTTCTGTAATGGGTCTTTGTGTTGCAGCTTTTGCTCTCTTAGGATTATTAATTGTTTATTTAGTTTTTGGCAGATTTTATAACCAATTAGCAGTTGATAATTTAACCTTTCATACTAATTTTATTGGAATAAGAGATATACCATTTACAATGAGTGTTAGCTCCTATGCTTTAGGATGCTCATTAATTGCAATGTTTAATCGTGTTGGTGGAGGAATATATACAAAAGCTGCAGATATGGGAGCAGATTTAGTTGGCAAAGCAGAATATAAAATCCCAGAAGATGATCCAAGAAATCCTGCAACTATTGCTGATAATGTAGGTGATAATGTAGGTGATGTAGCTGGATTAGGCTCCGACTTATTAGAAAGCTATGTAGGATCTATGATAAGCGCTATAGTACTAGCTATTTATACATCTTTTTCATTACAAAATACTAGTTTAGCTATTTCATACGAATTTTTAAACCAACTTATAATATTCCCTCTAGCTTTTTGCTCTATTGGATTATTAGCTTCAACATTTTCAATCTTTTTATTCACAAAAAAGAAAAATTTCACACAACCTCACAAAGATTTAAATAAAGTTACATATTTAAGCGCTAGTTTAACAATCATTGCTACATTTTTTTTAGCTAAATTTTATCTTAGTTCTGAAATAACTAACTTTGCTTATGGAGCTCTTTCCCCATGGGGTTCAGCTATTTTAGGTATTATCAGTGGATTAGCTATTGGTTATTTTGCAGAATATTATACAAGTTATAATTATAAACCAACAATTGAAGTATCAAAAGCTGCTAATGAAGGTGGTGCTATTGTAATAACACAAGGCTTAGCTGTAGGAATGAAAAGCACTTTACTCCCTATATTAATAATTAGTTTCTGTATTATATTATCTCACTCTTTTGCTGGATTATATGGTGTTGGAATGTCTGCAATAGGTATGTTAAGTTTTGTTGCTGTTACTGTTAGTGTTGATACCTATGGTCCAATAGCAGATAATGCTGGTGGAATTTCTCAAATGTGTGAACTTGATGAAGAAGTTAGAGATATTACAGATGAGTTAGATGCAATTGGAAATACAACTGCTGCTATTGGTAAAGGTTTTGCAATCGGATCTGCAGCTCTTGCTGCTTTATCTTTATTTGCGTCATATTTATATGCACAAATGGGGGAAAACAGTATAAACCAATCTTTAGTTATGAATATGATTGATACACTAGTATTATCAGGTGCAATTGTTGGTGCAGCTCTTCCTTATTTATTCTCAGGAATTTTAATTGATGCTGTTGGCAAATCTGCACAAAAAATGGTTGCTGCAGTTAGAAAACAATTTGTTAAAGATCCTGGAATACTTGAAGGTAATTCTACACCAAATTATAAAGAATGTATTAAAATATCAACAAAAGGTGCTCTTTCTGAAATGAAAAAACCAGCATTTATTTCTGTTTTTACTCCTCTTCTTGCAGGTTTCATATTTGGAGCAAAATTTGTTGGTGGGTTGTTAATTGGAACAACACTTTCAGCTATTATGCTTGCAATATTCACAGCCAATGCTGGAGGATCTTGGGACAATGCAAAAAAATATATTGAAATAGGAAATTTTGGTGGTAGCTCTAGTGATGCTCATGAAGCTTCAGTAATTGGAGATACTGTTGGAGATCCATTAAAAGATACTGTTGGACCTTCACTTGATATTTTAATAAAAATTATGAGTGTTATTTCAGTCATTTCTGTTTCTATTTTCTCAAAATACAATCTTATTGATTTAATCAAATAATATATATTATTTTTTATAAATTAGATTTTTAAATATATAAAAAAGGCTTTTGCAAATCTATTATTAGAAATTGCAATAGCCTTTTTATATTTGAAGTGTTAAATCTTTTATAAATAAACATATATATACTTTAATCATTAATCTCATCATCCAACGCAAATCTACAACCTTCTTTAAAAGGACAGCTAATGCAATCTTTTCCTGGACACTCTCTAAAATCAACATTTGATTGAAGTTGTCTAATATGCCAATTTATTGAATCGATTTTTGTTTCTAAAATATTTTTTTTATCTAAAATTAATGATAATTTATTCCTATATTGATGTAATAATTCTTTTTTTCTGTTTTCACCAGTTTTATCAAAATCTTTCATATTAATTATTTTCTTTATTTCATCAAGAGTAAAATCTAATTCTTTTAATTCAAGAATACGTTTCAAATATAATAAGTCTTTTTCACTATAATATCTCTGTCCCCCATTAGACCGAAAAGAAGGAGTAATTAAGTTTAAAGATTCATAATAGCGAACAGTTCTTACAGTAACTTTTGCTTTTCTAGCAATATCACCTATTCTATATATTTTTTCACTCATATAATTTAATTACCATAATTGATGCGAATATACAAGTTCTTTTATATAAAGATATATGAGATATAAAATAACACAACCAAAACTTTTAAAAATTAAAGAAATGCCTTTCGAAGTACAACCTAGACAAAAATTAATAACTTTTGGAGTACAATCACTTACTGATGAAGAATTGATAATGATATTATTAAATTCTGGGTCACAAAAAATTAAAGTAGATGATATATCTAATTCTGTAATTAAAGTTTTAGATAAACAAGGAAATTTTAATTTTACTGATTTAAATAAAATAAAAGGACTAGGAATTGCGAAAAGTTCTCAACTATGTGCTGCAATGGAATTAGGAAGGAGAAAAATACAAAAAAAGAAAATTCAAATCATTGATCCTCAGGATGTTCATAAAGTCGTAAGACATTATTCAAGTAGAAAGCAAGAAATATTTATATCAGTATCAATTAATTGTGCCCATGAAATATTAACAATTGATGTAGCTTCTATGGGAACAATAAATCAATGTATAGTCCATCCTCGAGAAGTTTTTTCAAATGCAATAGATAATAGAGCAGTTGCTATTATTATTTGTCACAACCATCCAACAGGAAATTTAAGTCCAAGTTTAAATGATATTCAAATAACACAAAGATTAATTGAATGTGGAAAAATCCTTGGAATAGAAATTTTAGATCATATTATTTTCAGTGAAGATGATTTCCATTCTATGAAAGAATATAATGAATTGATCGAGTAAAAATCTAATATAATAACTCGAATTAATGATTATAATAATCATTACACCCTATTTAAAAAAAGTTATAGAAAAAAATCTAAACATTATCGTAAATTTACAAAGTTTAATTATTTTCATATTGAAAAACACTAAAATAAGGCTATCAAACGATAGCCTTCTCTATTATGTATGTCTATGCTGTAAACACTCTAAGACATCTACAAGTTTAACACCTTTATAAGTTAAAAGAACTTGCAAATGATATAATAAATCTGCAGCTTCCCCAATTACTAAATCTTTTTTATTATCCATACTTTCAATTACTAATTCAGTACACTCTTCACCAACTTTTTGAGCTACCTTTTTAACACCCCTAGATAATAATAAATTTGTATAAGAGCCTTCTACAGGAAAATCTCTTCTATCCTCAATTATTTTTTCTAAATAGAATAAAAAATCTTTTGTTTCAATATCACTTAAATCGTTTGATTCAAAGAAACAAGTATCAGCCCCTGTATGACAAACAGGACCTTCTGGAGATGCTTTTACTAATAATGTATCATTATCACAATCAAGCAAGATTTGTTTTAAATACAAAAAATTTCCACTAGTAGAACCTTTAGTCCATAATTCTTGTCTACTTCTTGAAAAGAATGTCACCAATTTTCTATCAAAAGTTTCAATTAATGATTCTTTACTCATGTAAGCAAGCATCAAAACTTTATTACTAATTGAATCTTGAACTATAGCAGGAATTAATCCATTACCTTTTTCAAAATCAACCTTATCAATATTATTAATTGTTAATTCCATATTTTTACTCCCTAATACAAATTCCTTTTTCAATTAAATATGTTTTTAATTTTGGTATTGGTATTTCACCAAAATGAAATATTGATGCAGCCAATGCGGCATCGGCTTTTCCAAGTGTGAATACATCATAAAAGTGTTCAAGCTTTCCAGCTCCCCCACTTGCAATAATTGGTATTGTTATACTTTGACTTATCATTGAATTTAAATCAATAGCAAATCCATCTTTTGTACCATCGCAATCCATGGATGTTAATAATATTTCGCCCGCACCTTTATTATAAAATTCTTTTGCTACTTCTAAAGCATCTCTATTAGTAGGAGTTCTTCCTCCATGAACAT
>CAZPTG010000090.1:7195-8873 GCA_964589355.1 uncultured Spirochaetaceae bacterium | reverse complement strand
TTTTGAGAAATAAGGGACATTAAGTACTTGGCAAAAGTCTTCTTGAGGTAATCTAAATATTATATTATTTTTTTTATCTCTTTTTCGATCAAATCTCTCTACAGATAAGACTTTTTCATCCTCAAATGTTAATATTTCACAATTCGGTGTAGGCATATTCATAGCTTTATAAAGAAGACTACAATACCATTCGTTTTCAACAGAATTAAAAATGTTTAAATTCTCTGATGATTCTATTGGTAATTTTAAGATATGTGTACTTGGTGTTGTGCCTATAGGATCTTTCCAAGCCCCTTCATCAAATAAGAGAGCTAATTTATTTTGTACTCCTGTTAGAGAAATTTTATAAGGTTCATATGATTCTATAGTATCGAATGTTGAAGTTCTTGTAGATTTGATCAATTGTGAAACTTGATGGATTGTGAGACTATTTGCTTTTATATAAGATTTTTCTATTAATTGATTTTTATTTTCTGAAATTTGTATTGCGCCAATACAATCTTTTCCTATTTTGCTTAAAATAGAAAAAGAATCCTTATTTTTTATTGAATACTTTCTCTGTATAAATTCTATAATATCAGTTCTTTCTGGTATTAAGTTTGAAAAAAAATGTTTTACAACACTTCCTTTATAAGGCTCTCTAATTACAGGCATTGAAAGCGAAATAGGCCTAGAATATTTAGATTCAATCCAAGAATCTACATATTGAAATCTTTCATTATTTGAATTTTGAGACCAAATTCCAACTAATTGATTATTCATTGCAATAAATAATTTTTTCACCATTCTACCTCATCATTTTCGTTATTAATATTATTATTGGGCACTAATTCCATATGATATCCACAAGCTCTTAAAAATTTAAATAATGTTTCTAGTGTGCATTTAGTATTTCCTTTTTCAATAGCAGAAATTGTTTTCTGTAAGATAGAAGATTCTTTTGATAACTCTATTTGAGTAAAATTATTTTCTTTTCTTATTTCTTTTAAATAGGGTCCTAAATGCATAGGTATTTTTATATTTTTATTTTTCATAATTTAATTATATAATATGTTATTTTATTTAGCAATATACCTTATAGGGTAAAATATTAATTTTTACCTTGTAGGGTTTATATTAAAAATATATTTTAAAGGGTATATTTTATATTATTAGCTTAGTGGTGTTTTTGTATATTGTAGGGCTTACTTCTTTCATTATTGACACTTTGATAAATTTTGTCATAAAAGAGATAGTTGAAAATTACTCATTAATTAATTTTTTTAGTGTAAAAATGTGACAATGGAGTAAAAAAAAGAAGTCGATTTCCATAGATAGAATAAAGAATAATTTAAAATAAATAACTCAAAAAATAGAAGGAACTATTTTAATTAAAGATGTAATTAATAAAATAAATTTATCTGCAAAAAAAGATTATGAATTTAAAGAATTGAAAATTGGTAATTACATGGCAAAAACACCTATTGTACAAGGTGGTATGGGTGTAGGTATTTCTGGATTGTCAACATTTATTTAAACCTCTTTGTTAAGGACAATTCTCAAAATTATTTTGGGCTCATATAGCCTAAAGTTACATGTGATATCTTGTTGTTATACCAATTAACACACATCAAATAATTCTAAATCTAACTCTTCTTGAGAAGTGAATTATCTATTCCTTGCAAATTTTGTTTTAATA
>CAZPTG010000090.1:0-7095 GCA_964589355.1 uncultured Spirochaetaceae bacterium | reverse complement strand
TTTTGTCATTATTAACAATTTGAACAGAAGATCTGTGATTCTTATTTTTTTCTACGCTAATAGGCCAAACATTTAATATTGCTATGTGCGAATTTTAATTTAAAACTCTTGCTTCATATGGTAATAAATATTTTGAATTAGGATTATCTGCATTATCTAAAAGAATATTTTTCAAATCTTGTTCATCAATTTCTACTTTTTTATCACTCATATTGCAGAGAATTCGAACTTTCCCATTTCCTAAAATTCTATCATAAGCAAAAACATTTTCACAGTCTTCCATAATTGGATTAAAATCTCCTTCAATAATAATTTTATTAGTAGATTTTAATTTAATTAATTTTTTATAATAATTAAAAACTGATGCCTCATCTTGCTTTTCTTTTTGTGCATTAAATTCTACATAATCAGGATTAACTCCTATCCAAGGTTCATTTTGTGAAAAGCCCGCAAATTGAGAATTATCCCACTGCATTGGAGTTCTAGCATTATCACGCCCTTTTTTTAATATACTAGCGAAAGCCCATTTTTTATCTTTTGCATTTTGATAAAAATTAATACTCTCAATATCTCTTAAATCTTCAACTCTATTAAAAGGCACATTAGCCATAGCAAGTTCTTCCCCTTGATAAACAAATGAAGTACCACGAAGCAAATGAACTGCTGTAGCCAACATTTTTGCGCTTCTTATTCGATATTCAGTTGTGCTTGTATTACCAAAACGGGATACACTTCTAGGTTGATCATGGTTTGAAAGGAATAAACTATTCCATTTAAGAGTTTTTTGCCATTTAGTAAGAATTGATTTAAATTCTGTGATACTAAAGGGTTTAATATGCCATTTATCTTCATAGCCATCCATATCAACTAAATCAAATTGGAAAATCATATCTAATTCTTTTCCATCATTTACAAGAGATGGAGCATTTTTAACATTAGTAAAGGGAGTCTCCCCTACACACATACAATCACGTCCTACAAAACAAGTTTGTCTCATTTCTTTCAAATAATCATGTAACTTTGGTTGCATTGCAAAATATTGAGGAGAAAATACATAACCTTCCCCTTTCTCTTCAGGAAGGCCATCTGCCTTAGCAATAAGATTAATAACATCCATTCTAAAACCATCAACGCCTTTATCTAGCCAACGATTTATCATTGAATAAACATCTTCTCTCACTTCGACATTTTCCCAATTTAAATCAGGTTGTTTTTTTGAAAAAAGATGAAGGTACCATTGTTTTCTACTTTCGCAATAAGTCCAAGCTGAAGGAACAAAAAAAGAAGCCCAATTGTTTGGTTTATCTCTCCAAATATAGTAATTTGAATATTTATTATTCTTATCTTTTTTAGATTCTTTAAACCATTTATGTTCATCGGATGTATGATTTACTACAAGATCCATAATTAGTTTAATATCTTTCTCATGAAGGGTTTTAAGTAATTCGTCAAAATCCTCCATAGTACCAAATTCATTCATTATTTTTTCATAATTTCTTATATCATAACCCATATCATCATTTGGAGAATCATATATTGGGTTCAACCAAATAGCACCTATTCCTAAATCAGATAAATAATCTATTTTGTTAATTATACCTCTTAAGTCTCCAATGCCATCATTATTACTATCACAGAAACTTCTTGTATATATTTGATATATAACTCTTTCTTCCCACCAATTTCTTTTCATTTACTTCTCCTTTTTCTCTTATAATATTCAGTTGCTGTCATTCCAGTTTCTTTATGGAATAATTTAGAAAAATAATATTTATCAGTAATTCCAACCATTTCTCCAACTTCACTAAATCTTAGGTTTGTTGTTGCTATTAGCTCTTTGGAATTTTTTACTCTTAAACTGTTTAGATATCTAAAAATGGTATTCCCTGTGAATTGTGAAAAGACACGGTTTAAATAATCAAAATTTAAATCCATTTCTAATTCGATATCTTCACTATTAATTTTTTTAGTATAATTATCATTTAAATAATTTAATAATTGCTCAGTTAAAATCTCACCTTTATGCTTTTTCTCAGCAGTATCAACTTTTATTAAAACAAATTCATGTGCTACTTGAGAGAGAAAACTTAAAAATTCAACAGATACTCTTTGTTTATAAAGTTCATCTCTATTTTGATAAATTGTTATAATTTTCATTATTTTCTCTTTAAAATCAAGATGAGAAATCCTGAATTTTTTTGCTAAATATGTAATACCATCAGTAGGAGTAGTTTCAGCTAAACAATAACTAAGTTTACTAGATCTTCTCTTTTCTAGCATTTTTGGAATTATTTCTTTTTCTGTTAAATCAGTTAAACAAAGCCCTTCATCAGAAAAATGAAAATAGAAATAATCACAAGTAGCTAAAGCATAACCTAAATGCTTTACCCCTGGTTTTAAAATAAAAAAATCTCCAGCTCTCAAATGGTATTTAATATTACCTTCTCTAATAAACATTTCACCATTTCTAATCACATAAACTACAAATTCTTTTTTTAGTTCACGCTGAAAATGTTTCCACGGTGTAGGATATTTAATACGCCCAGCCATACGAACTGTAGGTAAAATTTCAGTATTCAAAGAATACATTTCCATATTTTACTCCATTTCAACAACTACCATAGTCCAAAATTCTATGTTAGTAATTTTAATTGAATATAATCGTCCTTCTTCTATTATATCATAGGTGAAATCGAGTTTAAAAGGTCTAATATCATCTAAATCAGGACTTGCTAACCAAACATTTTTTACAAACCTATTTAGACGTATTTTTACAATAACATCTTCAATTAATGGTGGAGTATTTTTTGCTTTATTCCAAAGACTATTATTATTTAATAAATTAATAAATTGGCAAGAAATTATGTTTTTTGTTTCCTTTATGATTGTCCAAACACTATTTTTTAATCCCACTGGGGAAAAATTAACACCCTTAGATTTAAAAATAATGTCTTCATTAATTCCACCAGAATGTAATAATGAAACATCCATTCCCTTATTCTTATAAAGCATATTTTTATATGCAACAATGAAATCAAAATACCTAATTGTTATTGGAACAAAACTATCTCTAAGAGTAGAATAATCAGCATAATAACTATTAGAAAGTACTGCTTTATTTTCACCCATAATGAGTTGAGTTCCACCAGAGGAATTAATTGTTGCAAAAGTAAGTCTCCAAGCATTCTCAGCCATTTCTTGATTTGATTTCTTAAATGGCTCATCATAGCAGGCTAAAACTACATTTTCATGACCTAAAAGTTTTGCTTTTTTAATAAGTAAATATAAATCATAGTATGAATCATGTGGTGACCAAACTTCTATATATGCAGCATCACTGCATTTAGAAACTGTTTCTGTCGGCCAATCATTAACAGCATTAAATATGATACCAGTATCTAGACTTTCTTTTTTAAGGGATTTTTTAATTTTATCCATGAGATGGGGGATTTCATCATCTAGAAAAACAATATTTCCATTATAATCACAACCAGTTTTTGGAAACCCATAAGTATCCATATGAATTCCATCAAATCCAATTTTCTTTACAGCCTTTACAAATTCATTTGTTATATAATCACTCCATCCATTAGATTGTGAAATATTCATATAATAAAGCCAATTAGCAAACTTTAAAGGCTTCTTATCTATTTTATATAAACACCAAGATGGATAAGTTTCATAAATTTTATCAGTTGCAGCATAAATAGCTCCATATGCAAAAGCTCGCATACCGGAGGCTTTACATCTTGCTACTTTATCTTTAATAACACTTAAATTTATCTTTCGATTTAAAGGATCAAAATATTCTTCATCTTTAGAAATTAAATCATCATGACGATACATCCAATCATAAAATTGAACTGTATTTATATGTAGCCTTGATAAACTCGCTATCTCTTTCCCATCAGATGGATTTTCAAAATCTGATAAGAATCCATATAAAACTGAATCATTAACATTTTCTTCAATTACAAAAGATCCTTGATAATCTTCAATTGTTAAAATATAACTACCAACTTCAAGATTAGAAAAAGTAAAATTACTTTTACCATTATTCCTTTGAAACAGAGCTGAATAATCTTCTATTATAATATTTTCTCTTTGAAGAATTATATCTTTTTGAACATTTTTATCAATCGAAACGACAACTTTTTCACCAGATAAATATCTGGCCTTACTAAAAACTAAATTTGTATTCATAAATTAACCTTTAACTGCGCCTTGAGATAGGCCCCCAACAACCAATTTTTTCTGAGTAAATAAAAAAAGAACAACAACAGGAATTAACGCTAAAATAGATGCTGAGAAAACCCATTCCCAACGAGTTGAATGTTCTCCATTCAACCTTTGTAGCAACAAAGGAAGAGTAATCATTTTTTCATTAGCTCCAACTAAAACTTTTGCACTAAAGTATTCTTCCCAAAATCCTTGAAATGCAAAAACACTCATAGTTCCAATTGAAGGTGTGGATAATGGTAATAAAATTTTAAAGAAAATTGTTCCATGCCCACCACCATCAATTATTACAGATTCCGATAAATCTTTAGGTATATTTCTAAAAAAGTTTCTTAAGAAAAAAGTATTACCACATATACACGTAGAGACATAAATTAAAATTAATCCAGATCTTTTTCCTATAAGATTTATATCTGTAAAAGGAATTCTAATCCATTTTAAAATAATAAATTGAGGTATTATATTTAAAAATCCAGGAAGCATTAATGTAAAAATATAAACTGCAAATATTAAATCTCTACCTTTAAATTTTATTCTTGCAAAACCATAAGCTGATAATGTGGAAATAAATATTGCAATAACCATAGTGATGAAAGTATTAACAATGCTATTAACAAGTGCTGTTGTAAATAAGGGCATTGATAGTACATGTTTATATCCATCCAAATTAAAACTTGAAGGGAAAATCCTAGGAGGATATGGTAATACATAACTAAAAGTTTCAAAAGAATTTGAAATCATAAATAAAAATGGTATTGAAAATATTAGTAGAAAAAAAATTAAAATAATACAATTAATTGTTTTTTTCATTAATTTTCCTCCTGATCTAATTTCAAAGTTTTATTTAAAACAAGCGTTAAAATTACAATAGTAATAGAACTGATAAGACCAACCGCAGAAGCTTGTCCAAATTGAAATTTATCAAAAGCTCTATCATAAAGCATGAATTGTAAAACGCTTGTTCTTCCATTAGGACCACCACTGGTTAATAACATTACTTGCAAGAAAACATTAAAAGATCCAATAATCATATTAACTAGTACAAAAAATGTAGTTGGTTTTAAACTAGGCATAGTAATAAATCTAAATTTCTGCCAACTTGTTGCACCATCTAATTCTGCAGCTTCATAAAGCATATTTGGAATTGATTGAAGTGCCGCTAAATAAATTAACATAGCCCAACCTGTATTTTTCCAAATACCCATTATCCAAATAGCTGCATTCCCAGACCATTCTCTAAGTAACCAAGGAACATAATCATCTAATATATGTGTTACATCTACTAAAAAATAATTAATAATACCTCTACTAGAGTTATTAAACATGTATTGAAAAACTAAAGAAACTATAACCCAAGAAGTAATAACTGGTAGATAAAAACCAACTTTAAATATACTTCCACCTTTCTTTAAATTATTTATAAGATAGCTAAAAATCATTCCTCCAAAAACAATGAAAGGAACTGTTACGATGGCATATAGAAAGTTATTTCTATATGCATACCAAAATTCTTTATTAGATTCAGTAAAAATTGTCTTAAAGTTTTCAAGCCCAATAAAACTAATTTTACCTTGTACGATTTGATAATTTGAAAAAGCTATTCTAAGTGTAAATATCATAGGGAATATAACAAAAATACTTATTAGTATTAACCCTGGTAATACAAATGGATAAGCATATCTCCATCCATTTAAATCTCTTCTGCTATAGTTTTTCATTCTATATACCATCTAATTTATATTTATTTAGATAGGATTGTATCTAATTCTGAAGCTAATTTATCCATTTGATCTTGTACTGTAGCCTCATCAACAAAAATTGATGTCATAGCATTTTTCCAAGCAGTTTCTATATCGCCAGTATATGGAGATGAAATTCTAGCCTTTGCTGATTTAAGTTGTTCCATATATACAGACCAAACAGGATTTTCTAATACTGCAGGAGATTCAACCATATCTTTTAAAACAGGGAGTTGACCTGATTTTAACATTGCTTTTTGTACTTTATTGCTTGTCAAAAATTGTGCAAATTTCCAAGCAGCATCTTGATATTTTGAAGTTGAGAAAACAGCAATATTTTCACCACCTACAATAGAAGCACTTTTACCTTTATATGTTGGAATTATAGAGGGTACAATACCAATATCAGCTTTAGCATTAAAGTTGTACCAAGGACCTTCAAAGAACATAGCATATTCACTTTCAATACCATCCCAAGCATCAACACTACCATCTAGATCTCTAATTGTAAAAATACCTTCATCATGAAGTTTTATCATAGTATTAATAGCATTAACACTTGCAGCACTATTGATATAGCCACTAGCTTTTGTAAAGCCCTCATCAGTTAAAACTCCACCAAATAACCAGAAATATGTATATAAATCCCAATCACCAAAGCCTGAAACATTTAAAGAATATGTGTCTCTATTTTTTGCTTTATCCAAAAATTCTTCCATAGTTGTTGGAACTTTATCTAAATTTAATTCATTTTTTAATATATTAGTATTTACTACAGCAGCCTTACAGTTTGTATCTAATGGTAATCCATAGTAAGATCCTTTAAATAAATTTGTTGATAAAGGGCCTTCTAAAAAGTTATCTTTTAAAGCTGAAAATTCTGGATAATCACTTACAGCAGTTAAACCTCCTTGATTTGCATAAGCTGCACTTTTTGTAATTTCTATACGAGCAACATCAGCTCCATTACCAGTTCCAAAAGAAGTAACAATCATTTGATGATATTGACTACCATCTTGTCTTATACAATCAATTTTAATATTAGGATTCTCTGCTTCCCACATTGGAATTACTTCATTAAGTAAAATTTCTTCTTCACCTTCTCCATAAGTATACC
>CAZPTG010000089.1:0-8998 GCA_964589355.1 uncultured Spirochaetaceae bacterium | reverse complement strand
ACTAACAAAAGGTGAAACAAAAACTCCAACTAAACCACCTGCTAGTATTGTTGCAATTGGAATTACCATAATATTGACTTTTGTCTTATTATTAACTAATTTTGCTACCTCAGCTCCTATAAGGCTTGCTAACAAAGCTCCAACTGGCTCACCAATCATAAATTTTATTATTGTTCCACTTGAATCAAAAACAAAAGTTCCAGCCCCAATTGCACCAGCAACTGCCGCACTTAAAACACCAAGTTTTGGTGCTCCAACGAACAAAGCAACACCTAATCCAATAGCTGGTCCAGTTAAATATTGGGCTACTAAACCGAAATTCACTAAAATAGGCAAATTTAGATATGTACCTACTTGTTTGATAATTAATCCGATAATAAGAGAAGCAAAAAGGCCTTGTGCCATACCATTTAAGGCATTGATTATATAATCACCAACCTTTTTAGCTTTCATCGGATTATTTTTTGAATTCTTATCCATAAATAATTCCTCGAATTGGTTGGATGACATAGCTGTAATTAAATCTATTGTTTAATAACAGGCCCCCATTTATAATGAATATATAAAATTATTAAATTTATGTAAAGCCTATATATCAATTGAATAAATAGCACCCTCGAATGGATTTAACAAAATTTCATTCATATCATACATTGGACTTTCTCCAAAAAGATTTGTTGAGAATAAAGCAGTTTTTGCAATAAAAGGCAATTCTAAATCTTTAAATTTAATGCATCTTTTTTTTCTTGTAAAATTCAAAAGGATAAGTAAAGTTTCTAAATTGCTAGTCCTTATATATGCTATAATATTTTCATCATTTATATCAATAAAAGTAAAATCTCCATCAATTAACACCCTATGATCTTTTCTAAAAGAAATAAGATTCTTAGTGTAATTTAAAATTGAATAATCATCATTTTCTTGGTTTTCAACACATTTTTTAATACTACCCATAGGCAAATAAGGTTCATTTGAAGAAAATCCTCCATAAACATTTTTATTCCATAGCATTGGACCTCTTGCACCATCTCGACTATTTTGAAAGAAAAACATCTTTTTACGTTGCAAATCTTTTTGCTTATTTTTTGGAATCCTAGAATCCTCTAAAGCCAATTCCTCACCATAATATAAAAATGGAGAGCCTCTTTGTGTTAGTAAATACATTGTTATTAATCGAGCTTTTTTAAAATTTTTTTTAAATTTAGTAACTAAACGCTTGTGATCATGAGAAGAAAAAATCCAAGCTGGCCAAGAATCATCACATGCATCAATCCATCTTGATGCTAATGTTTGAATTATTTTTGGAGTTAATTTAGTGTTTGCAATAGTATAATCAAACACTAAATGAAATTCATCATTAAACATTCCATAATATGATGCAACTACTTCTGGTTCTCCTGGAGGTGTTACAACTATATCACCTATTAAAACACGGTTTTCATATTCATTAAATAAAGATCGAATTCTTCTTAAAACACGATGAGAATTTGGCCTATTTCTATCAAAAATATGACGTTGTTTATAATAACTATTAATAAAGGTTCCTGGATATTTAGGATTATCTCTAAAATCTCTATCTTTGATAATTAAATTTGCACAACTTAAGCGAATACCATCAATTCCTTTATCTAAATAAAATCTAATAATATCTAACATTCTAGAGATTAATGCTTCACAATACCAATTTAAATCAGGCAAATTACTTGTAAAAGAATGCATATAATATTGGTTTCTTTTTTCACAAAAAGTCCAAGAACTACCACCAAAATTAGATAACCAATTATTTGGTATTTTATCTTTCCATATATAAAAATCACTATAATCATTATCTTTTGATGATGAACTTTCAACAAACCATTTATGATTGAGAGAAGTGTGATTTATTGGAATATCAATAATAAGTTTTAGCTCTTTATTATGAGTGGTTTCAATTAATTGATCTATATCCTTTAATTCACCAACATAAGAATCAACATCATAAAAGTCTGAGACATCAAAACCACTATCAAAATAAGGAGATGGGAAAAAAGGGGTAATATAAATTGCATCTACACCTAAATCTTTTATATAATCAAGTTTTGAAATTAACCCCTGAATATCACCAATCCCATCATCATTACTATCTTTAAAACTTCTTAAAAAAATTTGATAAAAAATACTCTCTTGCCACCATTCTAATTCCATTTAAATGAATCCTCTTAGCTTGAGAATAAATTATACAAATGAAAAAAACAATAAAAAAATTACATCGCTTACATATCAATATATTTATCAATTAAAAATTGGTTTATTATTCCTATAAAGGTATAATATTTATTTGATTTAATAGAAATAGACATAATAATCCTAGTTATAAAACTAGGATTAAATTATCATTTCTTAAAAATATTACATATCTACATTATCATCATTATTGAATTTAAAATTCTTTTGAAAGAATTTTAATGCAAATCGAATTCCAGAAGCCCAACCGAGCCCCATTTCTTCAAATTGAGATTCTAATGATTTTTTAAAAGAAGGTTCAATAGAAAAAGTAGTTAAGCTTTTTTTCTCTTTTTCGTCTTTTTTAACGCGCTCATTAAATAACTTATCAGCTCGATTAATTCCGGTTTTAGTATCATTTTTCTTTAATGCCATTTTTATCTCCAAATTTCACTTTCCATTTCTTCAAAGGTATATTTTGTCTTTTCCTTTAAACCTTTTCCTTTTTCTTTAAACAACTGAGGAGCTACCTTTGTATCTTGAGATTTTCTAAAAATAGGATCAACTGGAATTTGATATATTCTAAAATTCCCTTTATTTGCAGCTTTATATATTTCTCTATGTTGTCGAATTCTACTATCATAAGAATTAATTATTACCTTATCATGTTTAACAGCAGCCCTAAAATTTTTCTTAAGTCTATTTAATTCATCAATAAATATTTCTAATCCATCTAAACTAAAAGCTTCAGGAGTCATAGGGGTGATAACTTCATCACTTGCTATTAAAGCTGATCTCTCTAAACGACCTAAACCGGGAGATAAATCTAATATTACATGTTTATATTTGCCTTTAAACTCATTTATTAAATCTTGTATAACAAAAGGTTCATCAGCTAATTTTGTTTCTGAATATAACTTTAATGTACCACCGATACCAAAAGTTGGTAGAACATATAAATTAGGAATATGCTCAACTTTAATAATAGCATCACTGGGATAACACTTGCCTTGTACTACATCAGATAATTCCCATTTAGGAGTTTCTTGCAAAAACCAAGATGAAGCATTACCTTGTGGATCTAAATCTACTAACAAAGTAGGAATTCCAGCTAGAGCAGATTGACAAGCTAATGTACCTGAAATAGTGGTTTTACCTACCCCACCTTTTTGTAGATGGAAAGCAATTGTTTTTGTCATATTTTTACCTTCATTATATAAATTATAAACACGTTTATAGAAAATTAACAAGTATTTTTAAAAAAGTTTATAAATAAAACAAATTAAAAAGATATCAAAATAAATAATTTTAATATTACTTTTTTATATAAATATATTACTACAATACAGTTATTGTATTAGAAACAAATTCTATGTATTTTTAATAAATTTATAAGCACAAAATAAATTAATATGAAAAAATAATAGCATATCTTTTTCTTACATGCTAGTTAAACCAAAAATTTAACTACTGCATAACAGCTTAATTTTTTAAAAAGTATTTATATATATATAAAAAATAATAATTATTATTTTTTTATTATTAAATTTATATATCATTAAATTGCGTATAGTTAAAAAAATGTAAATTAATATTAAAATAATTTTTTTTTAAATTATTTATTTTTTGGTTGTATTTTAATTATATTTTAGTGTAAAGTATCAAAAACCAAGGAGAAATACATGAAAAAGATTTTCCCAAATAATTACAAACCTGCTCTTAACAAAAAGCAAACAGAAAAAGCAATTAAATTTGTTAAAGATACTTTTGAAAGAGAACTCTCAGGTGAATTAAAACTAAGTAGAGTAACTAGCCCTTTATTTGTTCCAAAAGGTTCAGGAATTAATGATGATTTAAATGGTATTGAAAGACCTGTAAAATTTGAAATTGGTAATTTAAATAATAGAGAGATGGAAATTGTTCACTCTTTAGCAAAATGGAAAAGAATGGCACTTGCTGATCATGGATTCCAACCTAAAACTGGCTTATACACAGATATGAATGCTATAAGACCTGATGATTCAATTGATGCAATACACTCACTTTATGTTGATCAATGGGATTGGGAACTTGTAATGGATGATGATGAAAGGAATCTTGAATTCTTGAAAAAAATTGTTACTAAAGTATATGAAGCTCTAAAAAGAACTCAATTTTTAGTAAATGAACATTTCCCATCAGATTATCCTATTTTACCTGAAAAAATTGTATTTATTCATAGTGAAGATGCACAAAAAGAATATCCTAATTTAACTCCTGAAGAACGTGAAAAAGTATTAGCTGAAAAATATGGTGCAATATTTGTAATTGGAATTGGAAATAAATTAGCTGATGGTGTTAAACATGGTGGTAGAGCCCCTGACTATGATGATTGGTCAACACCAACTGATAATGAACATTACGGATTAAACGGTGATATAGTTGTATGGGATCAAGTTAGACAAGATTCATTAGAACTATCAAGTATGGGTATTAGAGTTGATACTGAAACATTATTAAGACAATTAGCTCTAGAAAACGCTGAAGATCGAAAAAATTTATATTGGCACAAAAGATTATTAAATAATGAATTCACACAAACAATTGGTGGTGGAATTGGACAAAGCAGAATTTGCATGTTTATTTTAAACAAAGCACATATTGCTGAAGTTCAAGCTTCTGTATGGGATGATGAAACTATAAAAGTTGCAAAAGAAAAAGATATCCCATTGATGTAATTTATTAATTATTAAAATAATAGCCACATTTTCATGTGGCTTTTTTTTTAATCTTATTGATATAATATCTATAAACATATTAGGAGAGACTTAAATGAATAATCTTAAACTTACTTCTTGGAATGTTAATGGCATTAGAGCTTGTGATAAAAAAGGCTTTAAAGAATATTTTTATAAATCAAATTCAGATATTTTTTGCTTACAAGAAATAAAATTATCTGAAGGACAATATGAATTTAATCCAGAAGGGTATTATAAATATTTCAACTATGCACAAAGAAAAGGATATAGTGGAACAGCCATTTATACAAAGAAAAAACCTCTAAATATAACATTTGGTATTAATCATGAATTAGATAATGAAGGTAGAGTTATTTTATTAGAATTTGATCAATACTATGTATTAACTGTATATACACCCAATTCTCAAGAAGGGCTAAAAAGACTACCTACAAGACTAAATTGGGATAAAACGTTTAGAGAATATATTTATTCACTTGATAAAGAAAAACCAATTTTAATGTGTGGTGATTTTAATGTAGCTCATAAAGAAATTGATTTAAAAAACCCGAAAAATAATATAAAAAATGCTGGCTTTTCTCCTCAAGAGAGAGATAGTTTTACAAAGCTATTAAATAAAGGATTTATTGATACATTTAGATTTTTAAATCCAAATATAAAAGATCGATACAGTTGGTGGAGTTATAGATTTAAGGCTAGAGATAGAAATGCCGGATGGAGAATTGACTATTGGTTAATATCTAATAGAATATCTAATAATCTTATAAATAGTGATATAGATGATAAAATACTAGGCAGTGATCATGCCCCTGTATTTATTGAAATTAATATATAGTAAAAGCTTTATAACTTTTACTATATATTTAATAACATTTAATATCTATCTCAAAAATTCAGGTATATCACCTCTATTTTTATATATTTTCCTATTTTGGGAACTAAGTATTTTTTTACACATTCTAATAGCGTTAGGAGTAACTTCAACTAACTCATCTTCTTTAATAAATTGAATAGCTTGTTCTAAAGTTGTTCTTGTAATTGGAGTTACACTAACAGCTTCATCTTTACCACTTGCTCTCATATTTGACAACTTTTTAGTTCTTGTAGGATTTAATAATAAATCACCCTCACGATTTCGAACTCCAACTACTTGTCCTTCATAAATGCTATCTCCAGGTTTTATAAACAATCTTCCTCTATCTTCCAATTGCCATAAAGCATATGGGATAGCTGTACCACCTCTATCACTTACTAAAGAACCATTAATTCTATCAGGGAAATCACCCTTATACAATTCATAGCCTTTTATATATGAATTCATAATACCAAAGCCTCTTGTATCAGTTAAAAATTCGTCTCTATAACCAATAAGACCTCTAGAAGGAATATCAAAAGTTATTTTTACCCTATCCCCACTATATGTTATATCACTCATAAGAGCTTTTCTTTTTGACAATTTTTCCATGACTATTCCAGAATTTTCTTCAGGACAATCAATAATTAATCTTTCAATTGGCTCAATCAGCTTACCTTGATCATTTTTTTTGAATAATATTTTTGGACGGCTAACACATAGTTCATAACCTTCTCGTCGCATTTCCTCAATAATTATTGCCATTTGAAATTCCCCTCTACCTTTTACAGTAAAAGAGTCATCACTATTTTTCTCAACCCTTATTGAAACATTTTTTAAAGCTTCTTTCTCTAATCTAGCTCCAATTTTTCCACTTGTAATATTTTTACCATCTTTTCCTGCTAAAGGACTTATATTCTTTGAAAAAATCATAGAAACAGTTGGTTCATCAACAACAAGACGATCTAACGCTTTTGGGTTTAATTTTGTACATATAGTATCACCAATTTCTACATTTTCTACACCAGCTAATACTACAATATCTCCAGCTTCAATATCTTGTTGCTGAAAATAAGATGGACCATTAAAAGTATAAAGTTTTGATATACGCAATGCCTTAATTGAATCTTTACCAACACAAACTAACTGCTCATTGATTGATGCTTTACCATTTATAACTTTTCCTATTGCTAATCGTCCTAAAAAGTCACTATACGATAAATCACTAACTAACATTTGAAAAGGTTCTTCATCATCAAAAATAGGACCTTCAATCTTATTAATTATACAATCCATTAAAGGAAATAAATTATCACTAAGATTATCTAATGATTTTCCACAAACACCTCTTCGCCCATCAGCATAATATACAGGAACATCTAACAAAGATTCATCATCACTTAAATCAAAAAGTAAATCATATAATTCATCTAATACTTCTTCAGCTCTAGAATCATTACGATCTATTTTATTAATAACTAATATTGGCTGCAAATTTTGTTTTAAAGCTTTTTCTAATACAAATCTAGTTTGAGGTAAAGGACCTTCAGCAGCATCAACTAAAAGTATAACACCATCTACCATTGATAAACCTCTTTCAACTTCACCGCTAAAATCTGCGTGTCCAGGTGTATCAATTATATTAACTTTTATTCCTTGATAGTTTATAGCACAGTTTTTTGCACTAATTGTAATACCACGTTCTTTTTCTAAAGCTCCACTGTCCATAACTCTATCTTGACTTTGCACAAGTCCTGTTTGTTTAAACATACTGTCTACTAATGTTGTTTTGCCATGGTCAACATGAGCAATAATTGCAATATTTCTAATACTGTCATTGTTTTTTATCATTAATTACCTCAAATTAAAAGGGAGGTTAAGATTCCTCCCTAACTTTATTTTTTATAAATAAAATTTTATTTTAGAACTAAATCAGAATTTTTTGATATTAAATTTATCGTTTTCTGAAAATCATTAAAAAATTTTTCACCTTCTTCATCATGGATAATAGAACTAATACTAATCTTATCATCAACTATACTTATCCCAAAGCCATTAGATACAAATGAACTAGAAGGATAAAATTGTAATGTTCTAATAACTTCATCTTCATCTATTGAAGGTAAAACATCAAAATATAATTCACTTTTTATATAATTTAAATA
The DNA here is from genome assembly GCA_964589355.1 of uncultured Spirochaetaceae bacterium. Lineage (GTDB taxonomy): Bacteria > Spirochaetota > Spirochaetia > Sphaerochaetales > Sphaerochaetaceae > Pleomorphochaeta. The sequence continues at coordinate 1,040 of CAZPTG010000089.1, read as the reverse complement.
TTTTGAATTTTTCAATGGATCAGCTTTTAAGTTAGTTGGAACGTTTTTTAATATTTCATATCTTTTTAAATAAGGTTTTCTCTTTAAAAAAGATTTAAATAATTTATCTATTTCACCAGCATTATCATAAAATGACAATCTTGGTTCAAGCCCTCTTTTGAATTTAATATTATAAGAATCATTAACTAATAAATTATTATCTGATTCTTTAATACAAAAAGGTATCTTTATTGTTTTTCTTTTTGCTTTATTCAAACTTAAAGCAATAGCTATAAAAAAAGCTAAAGTAGAAACGCCGTAACTAGAGCACAAAGAATATACTATTTTAGATTTAATATTTATTCTTTTTACTTTTAGCTTTGATGTTTCTAATTTTATATCTGCTTCCTTTTCTAATTTTTTAAAATTATTAGCAGTTATTTTATTAATAATATTTAATTTAGAATTTAGATCTTCATTGTAAGTAAAATTAAATTTATCTTTTCCAATTAATAGTGCTTTAGAAAAATTAATCAAACCACGAGAATCTGAAAAAATATTATGGGCAATTATTATTAATTTATTCTCATTATTAAGTGCTATTCTAAAAAATTCTCCATTAAAAATATCTAAAGGTGTTTTTACTTGATTTGCTATCCAAGTATTTACATTATCACATTCTTCGATTTTATAATCAAAAGAATTCTCCATTTCAAAAAAATAATATTTATTATCATCTTTATATAATTTTGTCTTTAATAAAGGAACAACTTGTTCTAAATCTTCTAGATTTTTTAAAATTTGATTTGCTAATATTTTTGTAGCAAAACCAACAACTAATACATTGATTGATAGTTCATCATTAATAGAATATATCTGATTATTTAATTCATATTTCATACATGCTAGAATAATTGTTTATTGAATTTCTATAAAGCCCTAAAACAATTTTTTTATTAATTTACAAAAAAAAATACACCTAAAAGGTGTAAAAAATAAAAAAAGGCCCGGCAGCTACCTACTCTCCCACATAATTGTAGTACCATCGGCGTGAGAGCGCT
>CAZPTG010000088.1:7535-9014 GCA_964589355.1 uncultured Spirochaetaceae bacterium | reverse complement strand
TTTGTTCGCTTTCCTTGAAATATACAGCTAAATCTTGTGATAAGTTTCCACTTTGTAACATGGTTTGACCAGTGAAAGGAGATTTATTTCCTTCAATTAATTTTGAAATAGATAAGAATCCAGGTCCATATAAATCACTTGTATCAAAACTTGTTAACGGTTTTTTTAATTCGATAGGATTGTTTTTTAAATATCCTCTAATTGCGCCACAGGCCCAAGCTTCAGTATAAATACCTTCAATAGGACCTCCACATTCTACACTTAGTTGAATTCTATCGTTTCCTTTTACGGTTGCAGATAGAAGTCCACTAGCTATATAAGCTTGTCCTAAAATTAGTGATTCAACAACTCCTAGATTATGGTTAGCTCTCATTTGATTTAATAAATGAGTTGCACTAATAATTGTTGCTCTAAATTTACCATCTTCAAGCAAGAAAACTTCTCTAGCATCTTCACTCAAATTTGCTAAATGTTCTACTAAATATTTATCTGTAATTTGTTTTTTTATCATAGCTGCCAAAGAGTATGATAATAAACTAAACTTTTCAAGATTCCTATTGGTTATATATTTTATAAAATGGTAAAAATTACCATTAATTTAGAGATATTACAATTTTTTAATGGCTCATTGTTGTGAAATTTATTATTATTTTATTGTATTTAGCATTTGGCATGTTTTTTGCAAAGAAATTATTGACATCTTTTTTATAACTTATTATGGTTTGTTACTTGAATAGTTAACCATTTAAGTTGAAATATGTTTTTCTATATGGACGAAAGAAATTATGAATAAAAAACGAGTAATATTAATAACAGGTGCAGCTACAGCTTTAGCAAGTGAAATTGCTAGAGGGCTTGTACTAAATAATAAAGTAATTATACATTATAACAAAAATAAAGAAAAAGCTTTGGATTTAAAAAAAGAATTTCTTAATTATGATATTGAAATCATAGAATCAGATTTTTCACAAGACTCTGCTTTTAATTTTTTTAATTCTACATTATCAATTTTTGATGATATCGATGTAATAATCAATGCTGCATCAATTTTTGAAAAAATAGAAACAGAAAAAATAAATAAAGAAATTTTAGATAAATATTATAATATACATTCAACTTTTCCTTTACTATTATCTATAGAATTTTATAAATATCTTAAAAAAAATAATAAAAGAGGAAGTGTAATAAATATTACAGATTCTCAAATAGATGATTTTAGTGAAGGAAGGATCCCATATTATTTATCAAAAAATTCATTATCTTTTCAAACAAAGTTATTAGCAAGTTCTTTAGCTCCTATTATAAGAATAAATGAAATTGCTCCAGGCTTTACTCTTGCTAAAGATTATGAAAAAAAATATTTTGAAAAAGTAAATAAGGTTTTACCTTTTAATATAACAAAAGTAACTGAAATAGTTAAAACGATTAATTACTTAATTGAAAGTGAACAAATAAGTGGTCAATGTATAAAGGTCGATA
>CAZPTG010000088.1:0-7435 GCA_964589355.1 uncultured Spirochaetaceae bacterium | reverse complement strand
ATTAATTACTTAATTGAAAGTGAACAAATAAGTGGTCAATGTATAAAGGTCGATAGCGGGCTTTCTACTTTGCCAACTAAAATTATAAAATAATAAATGAGGAGGCCAAGATTTCTTGGTTAAATTAATGAGAAGAAAAAAAACAATTTTAATATGTCTTATTGGTATATTTAGCTTAAGTTTTATAAGTGCAACAACTCTTAAAACTTTAGTTGATAGCTCAATTGATAAAAGTGAGCAAATAACTAATTTAAAATTAAACAAAGACTATACTATGCTAACCTTAGAAGTAAGTGAATTAGATTCAAAAACTATTGTAAGTGTATCCCCATCTTTATACTCAGCAGATTTTGACGAATATAATTTTGAAGGTAATGGGGGCTCTTTAGTCTCAATTGTTATCCCTGGAGATTATATTCCAACACGTGAAGATGGTGTTAGTGATACAACAAGTATAAATATAAATTCAAAAATTACTTATGATTCAAGTGACAAAGAATTTTCTCTGTCAAATTCAAGTTTAAATTTATCTCATAATTTTTTATTAGGAGATTATTCTAATAATCAAAAAGATTTAAATAATCAATTAACTCTTTTAAAGGCAAATCAAGCATATGAGACAGGTATACTTGAGTATAAGAAGAATGTTTATAATTATGTTTCAAATCTAATAGAAAATGAGAAAGCTCAGAAAGATATTGAGAAAAAGTTGAAAGATCAGCAAAAGATTATAGATGATGTATTAAAGTTAAAACAAATATCTAAAGATTCTATTTCATATAAACAATATTCTTTAGTTTTAAATTCTTATAATGACACTTTAGAAAATTTACAAATTCAAAAAGAATCTTTATTAGAAAATTTTAAAGAATATACTGGTATTGATTATAAAGAAGTTGATGAAATTAAAGAACCTGTTTTAGAACTTCCATCTTCTTTTGATAATAGTTTATCTGTTCAAATTGCACAATTAAATGTAAGGATTAAGCAAGATACTATTGATCAGGTTGAGAGAGAAGAAACCCAAAGTTATTTAAACCTTAATTCAACAATTAGTGATTATAATTTATCTGATCCATTAGATAATAATTCAAATATGGCTTTAGCTACTGAATTAACTTATGGTGCTAATAATTTATCAATCAATGCGGGAACTAGTATAGCAATTGATTTTGATGGATCTCAACCAATAAGTCCTTCATTTCAAGTTGGCGGACGTTGGAAAAATGATACAACAAATGAAAGTGATGTAATAGAGAATAAGTTAAATGAGAATGCTTTAATTAGTACTCAATTAGCTCTTAATTCTACAAAGCAAAGTAAAGCTTTATCAAAGCTTACATTTAATACTCAAATTACTAATTGGAGAGCCCAATATAAACAACTATTAGATAATATAGAATATAAAAGAGAGTCTTTGAGTCTAAATAAACAGATGCTAGAATTAGGTCTTGTATCAAAAACTGAAGTAGAAGATATTGAATTTGAAATTGAACAATTAAATTATGATAAGATGATATTATTGATAGATGGATTAACCATTGAATTAGATATTGAAAAATTAAATCTATAGGGAGCTAAAAATGGCAGATTTATATAAAGATGACGATGCAATTGAGAACAACAATAAGAAGAATTTGAAGGTAGATGATACAGAATCTCAAGTTCGAAAAGAGATAAAAAAGAAAATTAGAAAAAAAAGAATTAAGAGAACTATAACTTGGATAATAATATTAGTGATTATTGGATCAGGGTATTATGTTTATAATTTTTACAATACTGAGAAAAGACTTCCATGGCAAGATGAAAGTGTTAATGCTCCTATAGAGCAAACATACACTGATTCTTTAGTAAAAGAAGAGGTTACTAATCCAATTGTTAATATAAGTGGCTCCTTAAGTGCTTATGATATACAAGATGTAGTACTTAGAACTAATGGAGCTATTACATATGTAAATTTTGATGAAGGTGATATCGTAAAAAAAGGTGATATTGTTGCCACTGTTGATGATACTGATCAACAATATATGATTGCGAAATTGAAAAGTGATATTGAAAGTGCAAAGTTAACAGGTAATGAAAAAACTGTTGAATTATTAGAGTTGCAATTAAAAAATGCATCAAATAATTTAGAATATACAAAAGCTCTTGCAAATTTTGATGGAGTTGTTGCAGTTCAAAATTGGGAAGCTGGTGATTATAATACTGTAGGAACTACAGGGAATATGATTATTGCTGATTTAAGTAAATTTAAATCAACAGTTGAAATTGATGAAATGGATATTAATAATATTGAAGTTGGACAAATTGCAAAATTAAGTTTTGATTCTCTACCTGGAATTGAAGCTGAAGCTATTGTTACAAAAATTCCAATGCTTGGAAGGTATAATGCTCAAGGTTTTGGTGTTATGGATGTGGAGATTACAATAAATAATCCACCTAAAGGTTTAAGAACCGGCTTTACTTTTAATGGTACAATTGAAAGTGAGACTGAAATTAAAAGAATCATAATTGATCAAGCTACAATAAAGCAAAGTGGTAATGATACTGTTGTAACAAAAAAAATGGAAGATGGTAGCTTAAAAGACGTTGTTGTAAATATAAAATATTTGGGTGAATCAAAATGCCAAGTGTTATCAGGAGATATAAAAGCTGGAGATACTCTTGTAATCAAAAATGCACTTACATTCCAAGAAGAAATGCAAAATGGGATGAAAGGGAGAAATTAATAATGAGAAAAACAGTTATTCATCTTGATAATGTAAAAAGGTATTATCTTGTAGGGGATTTCTTTGTAAAAGCTCTAGATGGTGTTTCTCTTGATATTGAAAAAGGTGAATTTACAGCAATAATGGGACCTTCAGGTTCAGGTAAATCTACTATGATGAATTTAATAGGTTGCCTAGATACGGCAACTAGTGGAAATATATATATTGATGGTGAAAATACAGAAGGTATGAATGAAACTGAATTGGCTTATATTAGAAATAAGAAAGTAGGTTTTGTTTTTCAACAATTTAATTTACTTGGAAAAGAAAGTGCACTGAGAAATGTAGAAACTCCACTATTGTATGCAGGAATAAAACCTAGAGAGAGAAAACGAAAAGCTATGGAGGCTTTAGAAAAAGTTGGACTAAAGGATAGAATGTATCATAGACCTAATGAGTTATCTGGTGGACAAAAGCAAAGAGTTGCAATTGCAAGAGCTATTGTAAGTGATCCAACTATTCTTTTAGCGGATGAACCGACCGGAGCATTAGATTCAAAAACAGGAAAGCAAATAATGGAGTTATTTGAAAATTTAAATGAAGAAGGTAGAACTGTAATTTTTGTAACCCATGATAGAGATTTAGGTAACAGATGTAGAAGACAAATCCATATTAGAGATGGAATTATAGAGAGATAGCGTATGTTTTGGGAAAATATAAAATTAGCATTATCGGCTATGAAAAGTAGTAAAATGAGGACTGCTTTATCTCTATTAGGTATTGTAATAGGTGTTGGAGCTGTAGTTGCAATATTAAATTTAGGAGATAGTGCATCTGAAAATATTAGTAAAAGTATAAATGCTGGTGGTACAGATATTGTTACTATTTGGACACAACCAAATGAGAGAACTGAAGATGTTTTTGATAGTGAATTTGCTCAAACTATAAAAAATAGTGTTGATGGAATTGATAAAGTAATTCCACAAATGATGAGTTCTGCTGCAATTAGAGCAAATCAGAAAAGTGTTGGATCTCAAATAATGGGAACTGAAACTTCCTATTTTGATGCTCAAAAATTAGAGTTTGATAGAGGGGACTCCTATACAATTAGTCAAAATATAAATCATAAAGAAGTTGTTGTATTAGGTAGTGCAATTGCACAAGAACTATTTGAAGTTGAAAATCCTATTGGTAAACGTGTTAATTTTATAATGAAATCAGGCATTGTAAAAAGTTATGAAGTTGTTGGAGTACTAAAAGAAAAAGAACAATCTTTTACTATGAGTTTTAATAATTCGGCATTTATTCCTTTTAATACTTTTATTACTAAATTAGAACATGTTAAAGTAGTTTCAAGTTATGTTGTTAAAACAAATAAAAATTATAATACTATAAGTGTTAGTGATAATATAAATAAATTTTTAGACACCTCTGTTGGAAATGATAGCTATGATAGTTTTTCTCCAGCAATGATAACAACAATGGCAAATGAAGTAACTGCTACTTTAAGTTTATTTTTAGCAGCAATTGCTGGAATTTCGTTATTAGTAGGGGGTATAGGTATTATGAATATAATGCTTGTATCTGTTGCCGAGAGAACTAAAGAAATTGGGGTTAGAAAAGCTTTAGGCGCTTCTCCATCAATAATTAGAGGACAATTTATTGTTGAAGCTGTAACTCTTACCCTAATTGGTGGTTTCTTAGGTATATTATTTGGTAGTTTTATTAGCTATGCTGTAACAAATATAGCGGGGTGGACATTAACACTTTCATATAAATCTTTTATAGTGGCAGTAGGATTTAGCATGTTCGTTGGAATTTTCTTTGGCTGGTATCCAGCTATGACAGCCTCTAGATTAGATCCAATAGAAGCTTTAAACTACGAATAAAAATAACTTTAGGGATAATAATGAAAAAGTTTGGTAATTCTTTTATAAATGGCAAGGAACACTTATTTGTAATAAGTGGTCTTGCTATTGCTTATGTGTTGATATTAATTTTTGTTGTATCTTTATTTAATGCATTTCAAGATAGAGAATATTTAAAGTTGCAAATGGAAGCAGAGCAAGCTTTTAATAGTGTTTTTTATTATATAAAAGATGATCCAGTAACTGCAAATGATGAACTAAATAGTAAAGGTATTATCGGTGTTGGAGTATATTCTTATACCGGAAAAGAAGTTATGTCCCTTGGTGATGTTCCAAAAATATTATCTAAGAGTATTGTTGAGAATTTTACTGATTGGAGTGATGATACTAGTGGAGGAACGGCAACTTATAACTATGATAATGATACAATTGAATATATTAGATTTATAAATAGGCTAACTGTTTTATGGGATGTTATTGATCCTAATCTTGTAACCTTATCAGATTTTAAAGCTCCAACTGTTAGTTTTCCTGATGTTTTATATATAGTTTTAGAGGGAAAAGAATATCGACAAGTTCAAAATAATCTAAGAATAGCACTAGGTGCTGCAATTTTTTTAATTTCAATTTTGTTTATTTTTATATTTAGAATTTACAGAAGTAACAGAAAATATAGAATAAAATTAGAAAGTCAAAGGAATCTCGTAAATTTGGGGCAAGCTGCAAGAACTCTTACTCATGAAATAAAAAATCCTCTAAGTTCTGTTAATATACAGCTTGCAATTTTAAGAGTCAAAGTTGATCCATCATATAAAACTAATCTTGAAGTAATACAATCAGAAGTTGATAGATTAAAAATTCTAACAGATAAGGTAAGTGAGTTTTTACACAATCCAAGTGGAATCCCAAGTGATTTCGAATTAGTTGGGTTTATTCAAGATATAATTTCTAAATTTCCAAGTAAAATTGAGCTACATTCATATTCTCAGTTTTATGTAAAAATGGATAAATTAAGAGCTCGAAGTGTATTTGAGAACTTAATTAAAAATGCAATTGAGAGTGGAAACAATCCTCAAGTTGAGGTTATAATAAAAAAAGGTAATAAAGCTAAAACTGTTGTAGTTGAAGTATTAGATAGAGGGGAAGGCCTTCCTGATGGTGCAAAGGATAAAATCTATGATCCATTTTTCACAACAAAAACATCGGGTAGTGGTATAGGTCTCTCAATAAGTCGTCAATTTGTAAATGCAAGAGGTGGTAGTTTAAGTTTATCAATTCGAGAAGGTGGTGGAACAAAAGCGCAAGTCGTTTTACCTACAATCCCATCACATATTCATAGGAGAAATTGATGAGAGTTTTAATAGTAGATGATGAAATAAATATAAGAACTTCTTTAAGTCAGTTCTTTAGTGTTTATGATATAGATAGTGAATTAGCTGAAAATGGATTAGTAGCTCAAAGATTGCTATATTCCGACGTTTTTGATGCTATGGTTGTTGATTTAAAAATGCCCGGAATGGATGGCCTTGAATTAATAAAATGGACTCGTGATGAAGGTTATGATTTACCTGTTATAATGGTTAGTGCTCATGGTGAAATTTCTGATGCTGTTTCAGCCTTAAAAGGTGGTGCTGCTGATTATATTGTTAAACCTTTTAATCCTGAAGATTTAGTAAATAAAATAAAAAAGATGATTGAAGCTAATAAAGTTAAACAATTTGTTAATGATATTTCTTTTGAAAATCCTTCATTTATTGGACAATCTCAGCAAATGTTAGATATAAAAAAGACTATAACAAGATGTGCTAAGACAAAATCCAATGTATTAATTACAGGTGAGAGTGGTACTGGTAAAGGAGTTGTTGCTAAAGAAATTCACAGACAAAGTTTTGGTGATGATGGGCCTTTTCAATCAATCAATATTGGAGGAATTCCTGCTTCTTTAATAGAAAGTGAACTTTTTGGTCATGAAAAAGGCGCTTTTACAGGTGCTGTAAATAGGAAGATGGGGTTATTTGAGGTTGCAAATGGTGGAACTTTATTTTTAGATGAATTAGGGGATTTACCTCTAGATTTACAAGTAAAATTATTGACTGTAATTAATGATAGACAAGTTCAAAGATTGGGAGATACTCAAAAAAGGGATATTGATGTTAGAATAATTGCAGCAACTAATAAAGATTTAGAACAAATGGTTAATGATGGGAATTTTAGAGAAGATTTGTATTTTAGATTAAATGTATTAAGAATCAAAATTCCCCCTCTTAGAGAAAGATCTGATGATATTCCTTTGCTATCTGCAGGTGTCTTAAAAAGATTAAAGAAAGAAATGGGAAATGATTTAATTGAAGGTTTTTCTCCAAATGCAATTGCAAAATTAAAATTAGGCAAATATTACGGTAATGTTAGAGAGTTAGAAAATGTAATTGAGAGGGCCATCCTTTTTTGCGATGATAATTTGATTCATGAAGATGATATTAATATTGATGATAATGTTAAAATTACAAAGAATACAAATTCTCAAGATAGTGTAAAAGCAAAACTAGAAGTGAAATCTTTAAAAGAAGTTGAGAAAGAAAAGATTATTGAATCACTTCTTCGATGGGCTGGTAATAAAACAAAAGCTTCTAAAGAATTAGGTATTAGTCGTAGAACTTTACTTAATAAAATAAGTGAATATGATATTAATGAATATAAAAAGACTAAATAATATAAAAAAATAAAATAAGTTGTTTTTATATTTTTTTGTTTTAGATAAAGTAATAATTTCTACTAATAAACTAATTATATATGTTAGATTAATTTATTATATTTGATGCTATAGTTTTAAGGCTGTTTATCATTTTTTATAATTATTAT
>CAZPTG010000087.1:0-9021 GCA_964589355.1 uncultured Spirochaetaceae bacterium | reverse complement strand
AAACATATGTCAATTGAAATAAATATTTAGAAAGTCAGTATTAGGAAGAATAAAGTTATTTTATTATAATATAAAGAATTATTTACTATTATAATAAAGTAGTAAATAGTAACCTATGTGCAAAGTTATAAGAAAATAAATACAAATTCATATTGTTTTTGTAATATAAATTATTATTATTTTATATTACATGTTTGGTTTGTCATATGTTTTTATGTTATATAACATGTTTTTTATAAATTATAATTGATAAAATAGAATTTATGAGATATTAGTGGACCTCTTTTTTTTACAATTAAAGGAGAAACTTATATTAAAAGCATAAAGAAAGATTAGAAATTTAATTTAAATATTTAGCATTTAAATTTTATTTGTAATGATTTTAAAAAGTTTAACCAATCTTTATTAGGTTTTTTATTTGATATAACATAATTAATAGAATCAAAAGAATCTATTTTTGTTAAGCAAGCTTTTCCAAATTTTGTATGATCAACTATTAAAAATATTTCTGTACTATTTTTTATCATCTGTTTTGTAATTTGAGCTGCAAATTCGTTGTCGTGGCTTAATCCAAAATCTAAAGATATAGCTGTAGGACTTATAAATGCTTTATCTGCATGTAAATCTGATAATGTTTTTGTTGTAATATTTCCTCGAAAAGCATTAGAGTTTGGAACTAAAGTGCCTCCTAAGCTAATTAATTTTATTAATGGATTGTTTGCTACAATATTCATCACTGATAAAGAATTTGTGATTATTGTTGTTTTAGTTTGATTATTGTTAAGTTGTTTAGCTATACAAAAACTTGTAGAACTTGCATCTAGCATTATAACATCACCATCATGAATATGGCTTATTGCAATTCTACCAAGAGATTCTTTTTCTTTTACCATTACTTGTTCTCTAAGTTGTATTGGGATGCTTTTATCAAATGTATCTATTTTATATGCACCTCCATGAACTTTTATTATTCCAAAGTTTTTATTTGCTAAATAATCAAGGTCACTTCTAATTGTTTCCATAGTAACTTTTAATTTTTGAGCTAAATCTTTAACTGTTATAGTTTTTTCTTTGTCTAAAATTGTTTTTATTTTATCTCTTCTTTCATTTGCAAGCATCATTTTCCCCTAAAACAAAATTTATTCTTTTTTTATTAAATTAGCACTAATATTTTATTATGTAAAGAAATATATGATATGCTCAAAAGTTTTTTTTTCTTGACATTTGGTTTTTATCGTGTTTATATGTTAAAAACAAGTAAAAACAAAATAAATAAAGGTTTAGTATGAAAAAATTGGATGACTCAATGGCATTTATATTAAGGTATGAAAATATAGCTTGGTATAGTGAAGGGAAAGTTAGAATATTGGATAGAAGAATATATCCAATGGAAATTAAATTTGTTGAATGTAGTTCACATAAAGAAGTTGCTCAAGCAATTAGTGATATGGTAACTCAAAGTTGGGGGCCTTATTTTGCCGCTGGTATGGGAATGGCATTAGCAGCTTATGAAGCAAGAAATTTAAATGAAGCAGATTTTTTAGATTTTATTCATAAAGCTGGTATTTCTTTATATACTGCTCGTCCTACAACATCAGCATTTATGAAAGAAATTGTTGAAAAGTGTGAAAATGCTGCAATTTCTGCAAAAGTAAAAGGGCAAAATGCTGTTGATGCTGCATTTAATACAACTGTTGAATATTATGATGAGATATATTCTTCTTGCCAAATTATGGGTAATCATTTAGTTGATAATTTCCCAAAACAAGGTACTGTTATGACTCAATGTTGGGCAGAAACTGTTGTTGGGATGATGCTTAAATCAATTAGAGAACAAAATAAAGATATAAAATTTATTTGTCCTGAGACACGACCTTATTTACAAGGTGGAAGACTTACAGCTAGTTGTATTAAAGATATGGGCTTCGATGCAACACTAATTAGTGATAATATGCCAGCTTATGTTTTAGAAAAGAAAAAGGTAGATGTTTTTACTTCTGCTGCTGATGTTATTTGTATGGATGGTCATATTGTTAATAAAGTTGGTACATTTCAAATAGCTCTAGCCTGTAATTATTTTGATATACCTTATTATGTTACAGGTAAACCAAATCTATCTCATCCTGATAAAGAATCTATTGTTATTGAAGAGAGAGATCCTGAATTAGTTTTACATGCATTGAATAAAAAATTTACTTATCCAGGTGTTAAAGGTTATTATCCTGCATTTGATATAACTCCTCCTTCTCTTTGTGCTGGAGTAATAACAGATAAAGGTAAATTTGATAGTAATAAATTAGATCAATATTATAAATAAGGAAATATAATGAATAAATTTTTAAAAGAAAGAGAAGCTGTTGCTCAAACAATGAATAAAGTGTTTGCAAGAGGCTTAACAACAGTATCAGGTGGGAATATTAGTTTGAGATTAAATGATGAGTTGTTTTGTATAACTCCATCTGCTTTAGATAAAAGTAGTTTAACAGCTGATAAAATCGCAATTGTAGGTTTTGATGGAACAAATTATACTCCAGATTTAAAATTAAGTATTGAAAGTGAAATTCATAGACTTTTATTAATTAATAGATCTGATATGGATGTTGTTGTTCATTCCCATCCTATTTATGCTTCAACTTTTAGTGCTGTAGAAGGAGAGGAGTGTCAAATTCAATCTAAATTAACTGCAGAAGCTTATTATTTTATTGGCGATGTTATTAATGTACCTTATCATTTAATGGGTAGTGAACCTTTAGCTCACGAAGTTGCAAAATATGCAAAAGATTATAATGTAATGTTAATGAGAAATCATGGTGCTATTGTTTTATCAAAAGATTTATTAGGTGGATTCGATAAGATGGATCTTTTAGAAAGAGCTGCAAAAATGACTGTAATTGCTAAACAATTAGAATCTTGTGGTGTAAAAACTAATGAATTAAATGAAGCTCAAAGTAAAGAAATTGAATCTCTTTGGTAGGAGTAAAAATGTCTGAATTAAATTTTTTAGAAAAAGTAAATTTAAGTGCTTCTTATATAAGTGATATAGTTAGAGATGATATTGATATTGCATTAGTTTTAGGTAGTGGTTTAGGTGAATTGGCTAATGATATAGAAAATCCTATTATAATTGATTATAAAGATATTCCATATTTTCCACACTCAACAGCTCCTGGGCATTATGGTAGATTAGTAATAGGATATCTTGGAGATAAAAAAGTTGTATGTATGCAAGGTAGGTTTCATTACTATGAAGGCTATGATACTAAAACAATTTGCTATCCTATTTTTGTTTTTAATCAACTTAACATTAAAAAATTAATTCTAACTAATGCTAGTGGTTGTTTAAATGCAGATTGGAATGTTGGTGATTTGATGATTATTGAAGATCAAATAAAATTAATTGGCGATAATCCACTTCGTGGAGAAAACTTTGATGAACTTGGACAAAGATTTTTTGATATGTCTAAAACATATTCTCCAAAAATGATACAATTAGCAAAAGATTGTGCTAATGAAATAGATTTACCAATAAGAAATGGTGTTTATATGTTCGCAAGTGGCCCGAGTTTTGAAACTGCTGCAGAAGTTAGAATGCAAAAAATTCTTGGAGCAGATGCTACTGGTATGTCTACAGTTTTTGAAGCAATCGCTGCTAGTTATTTTGATATGGATCTTCTTGGTATTAGTTGTTTGACTAATATGGCAACTGGAATTAGTAAAACTATATTAGATCAACAAGAAGTAATTGATGCAGGTAAAAAAGTAAAACCTCAATTTATTAAATTATTAAAAAAAATAATTAATAAATGGGAAAAATAATAGAATTTCTAAGGAGAAAAAGTATGAAAAAAATGTTGTTAATCGCATTGTGTTTCTTTAGTGTAACATCCCTTGTCTTTGCTGGGGGTAGTAGTGAAGAACAAGTAGAAGCTGAAGGCTTGAGTATTGCTATTGTAACTACTCCATCAGGTGTTGATGATGGATCTTTTAATGAAGAAAACTATAATGGTATTTTATCATTTATTGAAAAAAATCCTGGTGCTAGTGTTAAACCTTTAAGAGAACCTAGTGGTGATGTTGCAAAAGCTCTAAAAGTTGCATCTGATGTTGTAGCTGATTATGATGTTGAAGTATGTACAGGCTTCCAATTTGCAGGTATTTCTCAACTAGCTATTGATAATCCAAGTACAAAATTTATCTTAGTTGATACTTTCCCATCTGATCCTGAAAATCCAGCTGGTAGTATTGTATTAGATAATGTTTATGCAATGATGTTTGCTGAACAAGAATCTGGCTTTTTTGCTGGTATAGCTGCTGCTTTAGAAACTGAAACAAAAAAAGTTGCTGTTATTAATGGTGTAGCATATCCTTCGAATGTTAATTATCAATATGGTTTTGAATGTGGTGTAAAATATGCTAATGAAAATTATTCAACAGCAGTAGAATGTGTTGAATTACCATCTCAAGCTGGTACAGATGTAACAGGTGCTAATGTTGGTGGTAACTATGTTGGCTCATTTGCTGATGAAGCAACTGGTAAAATTGTTGCAAATCAATTAATCAACAAAGATTGTGATATTTTATTTGTTGCAGCTGGTGGATCTGGTAATGGAGTATTTACTGCAGCAAAAGAATCTAATGGTAGTGTAAAAGTTATTGGTTGTGATGTTGACCAATGGGACGATGGTGTTGTTGGTGATGATAATATTATTTTGACAAGTGTTTTAAAAGTTATGGGACTAAATGTTGATAGAACTTTAGAAAAAATTAATAATGGAACATTTGTAGGTAAAAATGAAGTACTTCGTGCTGATACAGATTCAACTGGTTTTGTAAAAGAAGAAGGACGTCAACAATTAAGTGCTGATACTATTACTAAATTAGATGAAGCATATGAATTAGTAAAAAACGGAACTATTGTTCCAGCTTCAAATTTTGGTGGATTCACACCTGAAGAATTTCAAGTAAATTAGTTTATTATATAGGTTCATTGCTCTTATTGAGTAATGAACCTTATGGGGAAGATAAATGAATAATAACTTTGTTGAGTTAAAAAATATAAGCAAAGTTTTTCCTAATATTGTGGCAAATGATGATGTTTCTCTTGATGTTAAAAAAGGTGAAATATATGCAATTTTAGGTGAAAATGGAGCTGGAAAATCAACATTAATGAGTATTCTTTTTGGGTTATATGAGCCTACAGCTGGAGAAATATTTATAAAAGGGGAAAAAGTTAATATAAAATCTCCTCTTGATGCAAATAATCTTCACATAGGAATGGTTCATCAACATTTTAAGCTTGTAGATAACCAAACAATTGCTGAAAATATAATTTTAGGCATTGAACCGATAAAGAAAACTTTGAAAATGTTTCCAAAAGTTGATTTGAAAAAAGCAAATGAAGATGTAGCTTTATTATCAAAGAAATATCATTTGGAAGTTAATCCTACTGATCTTATTCAGGATGTAGCAGTTTCTACTAGACAAAGAGTAGAAATATTAAAAATGTTATATAGAAATGCTGAATTATTGATTTTTGATGAACCTACTGCTGTTTTAACACCTCAAGAAATTGAATCTTTATTAGAGATTATAAAATCTTTAAGAGATAGTGGGAAAACAATAATAATTATTACACATAAATTAGATGAAATAAAAAAAATAGCTGATAGGTGCGCAATATTAAGAAAAGGCAAATTGATAGATGTTTTAGATGTTGAAAAAACAACAACAAAAGAAATGTCTTCATTAATGGTTGGTCATGATATTTCTTTGCAAATAAAGAAAAATAATAATCCCTTTGGAGATATTGTTCTCTCTCTAAAAGACGTTACTAATATTAATAATGATGGTGTAAAAGTATTAAATAAAGTTTCTTTCGATATTAGAAGAGGAGAGATTTTAGCTGTTGCTGGTGTATCTGGAAATGGACAAGTTGAAATTGCTGATGCTATTACAGGTTTAATTGATATTAGTGAAGGTAATATTATTGTTAATAATAAAGATGTTACAAAGCTTTCTATTAGAGAAAGAAGTGAAATTGGCATTTCTTATATCCCTGAAGATCGACATGATGTAGGACTTTTATTAGATTTTACATTATCTGAAAATTTATGTCTTAAACAATATTATAAAGAACCTTATTGTTCAAAACATGGAGTATTAGATTTTGAAAAATTTGATGATATTAGTAGCAAATTAATTGATACTTTTGATATTAGATGTGGTGAAGAGCGTGAAAAAACTATTGTTAGAAGTATGAGTGGTGGAAATCAACAAAAAGCAATTATTGCAAGAGAAATTCACAGTGATGGAGAACTTGTCATTTTTGTGCAACCAACAAGAGGCCTAGATGTTGGTGCTATTGAAATTATTCACAAAAGAATTGCTGAGTTAAGAAATAATGGGAAAGCCATTTTATTAGTTTCTTTGGAGCTTGATGAGATTATGTCATTAGCGGATACCATTTTAGTTATTTATAATGGTGAAGTTCAAACAATTGAAGATGCTAAAAATTTAAGTAAAGAGAAAGTTGGAGAATATATGATGGGGGTTCACACTCATGATTAAAAAACAAAATTTTTTTAAACGAAGTTATGCTAATTTTTGTGGACCTGGGAAACATCAACTACTTAGAGTTTCTTTATTCTGTCTTTTATTAAGTTTATTAGGTGGTGCAATTTTATTATTATTGTTAAATAAAAACCCAATTGTAGCTTATAAAAGTTTATTACAAGGTTCAGGATTATTACCAAAAGCAAGATATCCTGGTAGAAAATCACAAATTACTGATTTATTAAATCTTTTAAACTATACAGTTCCAATGGTCTTTGCATCTTTATCAGTTGCAGTAGCTCTTAAGTGTGGTTTATTTAATATATGTGTATCTGGGATTATGGTTCTATCTGGTTTCATTGCTACAATATTGGTTGGTTATAGTGATATTACATCAATTTTTGCTAAAATACTTGTTATTTTAATAGGTGTTGGTGTTGGTGCCTTAATGGGGGCATTAATTGGATTTTTGAAATATAAATTTAATATGAACGAAGTTGTTGTTGCTATTATGTTTAACTATATTATTAGCTATGTAGCAAGTTTCTTTATTCAAACTAAATTTGTTGATCCTATTACAAGACAAAGTGTTGAAATAAATGAAAATGCAAGACTCACTTTAGTCGATGTTGAGGGCTTTGGCTTGAGAATGAATATTACAACAGTATTTGTTTTAGCAATTATTTTTGTTTTTGTTATTAAATTTATGTTGGATAAAACAAAGTTTGGATTCGAATTAAAATCAGTTGGATTAAATAAAAGAGCTGCAAGGTATTGTGGTATTAAAGTTGGAAGTACAATAATTAGAACTATGATAATCTCAGGAGCTTTAGCTGGCTTAGCTGGTGTAACATACTATTTAGGAGCTTATGCATCTATACAGCCAAGAGTAGTTCCTGCATTAGGGTTTGATGCAATTGCAGTTGCATTACTTGGTAATATGACTCCTGTTGGATGTTTCTTTGCATCAATTTTAGTAATGATATTTGAATGTGGTACAGCCTATTTATCCTCGAGTGTAGGAGTACTTAGAGAAATTGCAGCTCTAATTACAAGTATTTTATTATTGTTTAGTGCAAGTAGTGGTTATTTTAGAATGATTGCTAATAGATATAAAATTGAATTATTAGAGGATGGAGGTAAAAATGGATAATATTATAATTGATTCAATGGCTTTTACTTTGCCCTTATTCATAATTTCAATTGGTGGCATTTATTGTGAAGGAAGTGGTGTTATTAATCTTGCTCTAGAAGGGCTATTAGGAATGGGTGCTTTTTTTGGTGGATTAATAGTTGCAATGTTAACAAACACCTTTATTGATTCACAAACATCTTTAGTATATATTTCTCTATTTGCTTCAATGATAGGAGGAGCAATTTTTGCAATGCTTTTTGCTCTAATGGCTTTAAGATTAAAAGCAAATCAGGTTATTAGTGGTGTTGTAATAAATATGTTAGCTGTATCTTTAACTGCTTTTTTAACAAACCAATTAAATATTTCTTTGTTTGGACAATCGTCAAATAAATTTATGTTATTTGTTTTTCCAAAAGTTAGTGTACCAATAATAAGTGAAATTCCAATTATAGGAGCATTTTTTAAAGATGTTTATGGTTTTGAATTTGTAATTGTTGCAGTTGCTATTTTTATGGCTTATTTACTTTATAAAACACCTTTTGGGATGAGACTTAGAGCATGTGGGGATAACCCTCACTCTGTTGCAGCCGCTGGTGGCAATGTAATAAAAATTAGATTTATTGCAATTTTAATTAGTGGAGCAATGTCTGGACTCGGTGGTATTTGTTTTGCATATTCTATATCTACAAACTTTTCACCTAGTATATTTGTTGGATATGGATATTTAGCTATTGCTGCATATATTTTTGGTAATTGGAAAATTTCAAACACATTATTGGCTTGTTTGATTTTTGGATTTGCAAGAAGTATAGGTTATTTCTTTATTCAAAAATTATGTTTACCAAGTAGTTATAGTGATTTAGTTCTAACATTCCCATATATATTAACTCTTTTGTTGTTATTATTTTTCTCAAAATCAACAAAAGCTCCAAGAGCATTAGGGGAAGTATATGATAAAGGAAAACGTTAATTAATAATAAAATAAATCTGATAAGATTTATTAATATAAGAAGAATGAAAATGAATTTTTAATGGAGGAAATTATGAAAAAGAAAAGAATTGTTTTTGCTTTAGCCTTAGTAGCTATTTTATTAAGCTCATGTGCAACGCAAAAAAATGTTTTAGAGAGTGATGTTAAAGAGGATCAACTATATTTAGAAAATGTTTTAAATATTGATCTAAATGGTGAATTTGTTTCAAAAGCAGATTTTATTGATGAAGTTGCTACTATTAGTGGTGCAGACTTATCTGATGTTAGTGATGTTTTTGTTGCAATTGTAAAAGCTAGTGGTTTTGAAGAATTAGCTCTTACCTATAGTGAAGAAAAAGCTCAA
>CAZPTG010000086.1:0-9100 GCA_964589355.1 uncultured Spirochaetaceae bacterium | reverse complement strand
TGTTAATATTATACCAAAAGATCCAGAAAAATATGGTAATTTGATTTTTTATAATATTAATGAAAAAGAATATGATTTAGATAGAAATACAGAAATAGGTTATATTTTTAATAATCAAATCTTGTTAAACTATTATTTTAATAAAGCAAGAGATGAAGATAAAATAATAATTGAAAATGGTAAGTTTATTTTTGAAGATAAAGTGTTAAATGATATTTTTATAGATTTAAAAGAAAGAGATAGAATTGCTTTTGCAAAAGGAGAAAAAAATACATTTTCCTTTTTTCCAGTTTCTTCAGATTTAGGATATTTATCTGATATTCAAAAATCTAAATTATTAGTAAATAGTCATTTTTTTTTAATGGATGAGACTGATATTGATTCTTTATATGATGAAATTGGGACACCTCATGGGTTTGCGATGTATAAGTCAAAGATATTCATACCTCCTTTAAATCATAGAAAAAGTTTAGTAGTTGATGATAATAATAATGTAAATGTTGAATATTTTCATGTTACTGATTTTATTTTAGAAATTGATAATGAAAAATATATCCATAATAATAATTCGAAAATTTATACCCGTCCTGATTATAGAGAAACTCCAAAATGTAAAGGAGTTGCAATTATTGTTGTTAAAAATAAAGTAGTTGCTATAAAAAAAGGTGGTAATGTAGTTATTCCAATGGCAGGATATGTTATTCAAATTGAAAAAGAAATTAGTCTAAATTCATTAGATGTGAAATATATTTTTGAAAAACAATATTTATTTGCCGTTCAAGTGGGCCCTACAATGATTTCTAATCATAATCAATTCAAAGATTTTGATACTCCATTTTATATTGGAAATGGAACTCCTTTTCCATCGACTGTATATCCTTTGGATTTTGTAAAAGGAAGAGCTGCTAGAATTGGACTTGGAACATATAAAAATGAGCCTATATTGATCTGGGCAGAAGGAGCTGGTAAGTTAGGTCATATAAAAGGTGACGAGAGTTGTGGAGCTTCTTTATTAGAATTTTCTAATTTTTGCAAAGATTATGGGATAAAGAATTTAATAAATTTAGATGGGGGAGGTTCTGCTCAACTAATTTTTAATAATAAGAAAGAATTGAAAATCGCAGATAGGCATATCGATAAAGTTAGTGAAGCTGAGAGGCCTATACCCTATGCTTTAATTATAGAATAAACTTTTTATTGGATTTTGTTTTAAAAATTGAAGAACTTTATAAGTCGTATAAATTGTGAGTAATGTAAAAAATAGCCATTTTATATTTGTAGAAATAAAAGATATATAGATATATGATGATTTATTTGTATATAAATATTTACACGTTGAAAAATTTTCAATCATATCAGAGGTAAATAATAAAAATATTATTATATTAGCTAAACGTAAATCATTTTTTATTTTACAAACTTTAGCATTAATGAAGTAGAAAAAAATGCTATATGTTATTGGCCATAATATATCTAGTGTTAATGCCATAAAAAGATAAGCATTTTTATCTGTATTACTAAATTTTTTTGAGATACTTAAAAAAGTTTCTTTATTTATAAATATATGCATTTCGGCTAATTTGAAAGAAAAATTATTTTTTATATAAATATTAATAATTGTAAATGAAATTATTAGACAAAAAAGTGATATTGGAATTATATTTATATTTTTTTTATTTTTCATAATTATATTATTAATTAAAAGCAACAAATCAAAAAAATACATTTTATCAATTTTTATTGATTAATTAGTTGTATTAGTTAATCTCTCCGTTTTTTATTTTTTTCAAAAATATAGTTTCAATTTTTATAATCTAATTGTTGTAATTAATAATTATTGATTTAAAAATTAAAAAATTGTCTTCTATCAACCTTTTTATTATTATAACACATTATTGTGTATATTGTATAAATATGTACTAATTTTTTATTAGAGATATATTTATTATTTATCATTTAGTTATAAAACATTGACAAACTTTAAAAAAATGTTAAAAATAATTGAACTAACAATTAAGGGGAATTAGTTTTGAATACAAAAAGTATGATTATTAATGTAGCGAGAAATATATTTTTAGAAAAAGGATACAAAAAGGCAAATATTCGAGATATTGCAAATGTAGCAGAAGTTTCAACTGGTGCTATTTATGGTTATTTTGATAATAAAGAAAAATTATATGAAGCTGCTATTGGTCCATTGCCCAAAGAATATTATCAAAAGTATTTATCCTTTGTTCATAAAATTACAAAAGATGATTATTTAATCGTTTTAAAAAAAATAAAGAAAAAACATTTTGAAGGAATTGAATTATTCTTAGATTATATTTATGCAGATCCTGTTGCTTGGAAATTAGTGGTAATGGGTAAAGGTACAAATTATCATAAATATTTAAAAGTAATTATTTCTAAAGAAATAGAAACTTTTAATACTTTTTTGGATTTGTTAGAGACAAATCAAATTAAATTTGTACGACCAAATAAATATGTTGTTGATTCTTTGATATCTAATTTGTTAAAAGATTTAATTAATGTGATAACTCTTGATTTAGAAAGAGACGAAGCTTTTGAATATTCTTATCAAATTGCATCATTTTTTTATCAAGGTTGGGTTGATTTGTTACAATTAGAAGAATAAATTTTTTAAATAATTTATTTTTTTAATTAATTGTGGTAATATATGTGATACTTAAATATGGAGAGTTTTTATGGAAAATTTAATTACAAAACTTGAAAGTGCTTCAAGTTATATAAGAGAAAAAATTGGTGATATACAAATAGATGTAGCTATGGTTTTAGGAAGTGGGCTTGGTGATTTAGCAGACGAAGTAAAAAATCCTATAATTATACCTTATTCAGATATTCCTAGTTTCCCAAAATCTACAGTAGCAGGGCATGCTGGCAGATTAGTAATTGGAGAATTTGAAGATAAAATAGTTTTATGCATGCAAGGTAGATTTCATTTTTATGAGGGCTACAATATGGATATTGTTGTTTTCCCTATTCAAGTTATGAAGTTGCTTGGTATTAAAAATTTATTATTAACTAATGCAGCTGGATGTACTAATAAAGATTGGAAACCTGGTGATCTAATGATAATCAAAGATCATATTAAATTGATTGCTGATAATCCTCTTCGTGGAGCTAATTATGATGAATTAGGACCTAGGTTTTTTGATATGTCTAATGCATATGATAAAGAGTTACGAATTTTTGCAAAAGATATAGCAAATAAACTTGATATTGATGTAAAAGAAGGTGTTTATCAGCTCTTTACAGGACCTTCCTATGAAACTCCTACAGAAGTTAAATTAGCTAGAATGCTTGGTGCTGATGCTGTTGGTATGTCTACAGTTCCAGAAGCTATTTTAGCCTCTCATATGGGTATTAAAACTTTAGGCATTAGTTGCTTGACTAATATGGCAGCTGGAATTTTAGATCAGCCATTAAACCATGAGGAAGTTTTAGAAACGAGTAAGTTAGTAAAATCAAAATTTACATCACTGGTAAAAGAGATTGTAAAACAATGGTAGATTATAATAATATAATTGAAAGATTAAACCTTCAGCCTTTAGAGGTTGAAGGTGGTTGTTTTAAAAGGGTAATAACTTTAAAAAATAATGATGATCAAGAGATTGGAAGTTGTATTTATTACCTTGTAACAAAAGAATCTTATTCTTCTTTGCATAAAGTATTAAAAGATGAAATTTGGTATTTTTTAGAAGGCGATCCATTAATTCAAATACAATATAACGAAAAAAGTGAAGAGTTTTCATCTGTTATAATTGATAAAGCTTCAAATGGTGGTACTCCTATGCATTTAGTTGAAAAAAATGTTTGGCAATCAACTATTTTAAAAGAGGGTGGTAGCTGGGCTTTAGTTGCAACTACTGTTATTCCTGGCTTTACTTTTGATGATTTTGTTAAATATGATGATGAAATTGTAAAAAAAGTAAGTGTTTTCTGTGATATAAAAAAGTTTATTTATTAAAAATGAGAGGTAAAAAATGAAAGCACTTGTAATTGGTGGTACTAGTAATTTAGGCAAAAGTATAGTTGGTGATTTAATAAAAGATAATTATGAGGTGATTTTTACTTATTCTAATAACAAAACAGCAGCTAACTTATTAGATGAAAAATATGATACTACATCTTATAAAGTTGATATAAGAGATGAAGCTGATGTTATTTCATTGTTTAATCACATTAGTGGTATAGATTTATTAGTTATTGTCTCTGGTTTGTTTAGTGTTTCTCCTCAATCTGAATTAGAAATTACAGATTTTGATAAAGTTATTGATTTAAATATAAAGGGGACTTTTTTAGTTATAAAACACGCAATTAATAAAATGAAAGAAAGCAGTTCTATTGTTTTAGTTTCATCTACTAATGCATTTCATCCTGGATTTGGGAATACAGCTCATTATGATGCTTCAAAAGGTTTTATTGTCTCTTATACAAAGAGCTTAGCAAGTGAATTAGCGCCTAAAAAAATTAGAGTTAATTCTGTGGCACCGGGTTTAATTGAGGCTGAATATTTACATAATAAAGACAATCCAGTTTTAAACATGTTTTTAGAGAGAGCTTTAATTAAAGAAACAGTAAAAGCTCATGATGTTTCTTCTACTGTTTCTTTTTTAGCTAATAACAAAGCTATTGATGGGCAAACTATTATTATAGATTGTGGATATTTAAATGGTTAAATATCTTTTCCAATTTCTTGTAGTTTAAAAGGTGTTGTTTGATATACAAAATAGTTTAACCAATTGCTAAATAATAAATTAGCATGAGAGCGCCAACTTACAATTGGCGTTTTTGTATCGTCATTATTTGGAAAATAATTGATAGGTACTTGAATATCTAAACCTTTATTTTTATCTCTAAAATATTCCTCTTTTAGAGTATCTCTATCGTATTCACTGTGTCCTGTAATAAAAATATTTTTCCCTTTATCGTTTGAAAGGGCATAAACTCCAGCTTCTTTAGATGTTGCTAAAATTTTTAAGTCTTTACATTTTTTTACATCTTCTTCGCTGATTGTTGTATATCTGCTATGTGGAGCAAAAAAGATTTCATCAAAACCTCTAAGTAAAATAGGATGTTTATAAACTACTTCGTGTTTATATATACCAAACAATTTTTTATCTAGAGGATATTTTTTTATATTATAATGATAGTATAATCCAGCTTGAGCACCCCAACAAATATGTAGAGTTGAATGAACATGTTTTTTAGACCATTCCATTATTTGACATAGCTCATCCCAATAGGTTACTTCTTCAAAAGGTATTTGTTCAACAGGAGCTCCTGTAATAATCATACCATCATAGTAATTTTCTTTTATATTTTCAAATGTTTGATAAAAAGATAACATATGATCTTTACTTGTATTTTTTGATACATGTGAAGACATTTGAATTAAGTCTAATTCAACTTGTAAGGGTGTATTTCCTAATAATCTAGATAATTGAGTTTCAGTATTTATTTTAGTAGGCATTAAATTAATTAATGCAATTTTTAAAGGACGAATATCTTGAGAATATGCTCTATTTTCATCCATTATAAAAATATTTTCGCCTTCTAAAATAGCTTTTGCTGGTAAATCATTTGGGATTCTAATTGGCATATATTATTTTACCTTTGTTAATGCTTGATCAATATCTTCAATGATATCATCAATATCTTCAATACCGACACTTAGTCTAATAAAGTTTGCTTTTATTCCGCAATTGACTAGTTGTTCATCAGTTAATTGTCTGTGTGTTGTTGAAGCAGGATGTAAAACACTTGTTCTAGCATCTGCAACATGAACAACAATCTTTGCTAGTTTTAAGCTATCCATAAATATTTGAGCAGCTTCTCTTCCACCTTTTATTCCAAAAGATACAACTCCACTGCTAAAACCTTTATAAAGATATTTTTGAGCTTTCTTATATGAAGAATCACTTTCTAATCCAGGATAATTAACAAACTCTACATTTGCTTTTGTTTTTAAATGTTTAGCAACAGCTAGTGCATTTTCACTATGTCTAATTATGCGAAGTGATAAAGTCTCTAGTCCTAAGTTTAATAAAAAGGCTGTCATTGGCTGAGGAGTAGAGCCTAAATCTCTCATTAATTGAGTTCTAGCTTTTACAATATATGCAGCGTTTTTAAATTGTTCTGTGTATATTACACCATGATACGATTCATCGGGCTCACTAAGTTCTGGATATTTATTATCAATATTCCAATCAAAATTTCCGGAATCAACAATAACACCACCAACAACTGTTGCATGACCATCCATATATTTAGTAGTAGAATGAATTACAATATCTGCACCATATTCAAAGGGTCTACATAGAATAGGGGTAGCAAAAGTATTATCAACAAACAAAGGTATTTTAAAACTGTGAGCGATTTTTGCATATTTTTCAATATCTAAAACATGTAAAGCAGGATTTGCAATAGTTTCACTAAAGAATAATCTTGTTCTATCATCTACTAATTCTTTAATATCCTTTTCATCCATATCTAATGTAATAAATCTAGTTTCAATTCCCATTTTTTTTAAAGTTACAGAAAATAGATTAGTTGTTCCACCATAAATTGTTGCTAGAGATAATATATTATCACCAGCTTGTGCTATATTTAATACTGAGATTAAGGATGCTGCTTGCCCAGAGGAAGTACACATTGCACCAATACCACCTTCAAGATCTGCAATTTTTTTCTCAACTGCATCAACTGTTGGGTTTGAAATTCTTGTATACATATGACCTTCTTTTGATAAATCAAAAAGTTGAGCCATTTCTTCAGAACTATCATATTTATATGTTGTGCTTTGAAAAATTGGAAGTTGTCTAGCTTCACCATTTTTTGGTTCATATCCACTTTGGATGCATTTTGTGTTAATTTTATAGTTTTTCATAGTTCCTCCGAAAAATTTTATTAGTTAAAAATAACACACTTTTGTTATTTTAAACAATATAAATATAATAAAATGCATATAAAATGTATATTTATTATTATTTTAAATAAAAATTGTAGTATATAATTTGATTATTATATGATAATATTTAAGCGATCATGAAAAAAAAGTTTAGATCTTTAAAATTTAAGGAAAAATGTTTTGTATTATTGTTATGGGTTCAATTAATAATTATTGATTTAAGGCTAAAAATTATTCCACCAAGTTTGAATAAAAAATGGATTTATAATTATAAAACTGATAAAAATAAACAAAATATTGATAAAGCTAAAATACAAAAAATAGTTAACTATGTAAATATAGCAGCAGCACATTCTTATTTTTTTAATATGAGTTGCTTAAGAAAAGCCTTGATTATTCGAAGGTTATTAAAAAAATCAAAGATTAATTCAAATATATTATTTGGGTTGAAAAAAAACTACATAACTAATAAATATGATGCTCATGCTTGGGTTGATATAAATGGTTACAATATTAATCTATCTAATGATCAAAGAGGATATCAAGAATTTAAAAATTTATAAATAATTAGTCTATGAGTTTTTTATTTTTTAAGTTTATAATTAATTCATTAATATCATTTGTAACACTTTCTATATTAATTGAATATTTTTTATTTAATAGATTTGCAACTTCTTCTACTGTTTTTCCATCTTGTAGATAATTAATTATTTCACTAGCACTTTCATTTAAACTATAATAGTGCCCATTTTTTGTATCCATCAGTACTAATTCATCATCAAGATTGCTTATCATTACACTTTTTAAAAATTTTATCATTTTAGTCACCTTTTTTATATATTTTAAAAATTTCTTTTATAATTAATTCAGGATTAATATATTCATCAACTCTTTTTAAGCTATAAACTTTAATATTTTTTGTAAGTTCCATTAAATAGGTGAAAATAAAAGAATCCTTATTTAATGTATCAATTTTAATTATATGTTGAATTATTGCTTTTATTTTTTCTCCACCTGTCAATTCTTTTATTTCTATATCATTAATATTACATTTAGACAAGATAATAATAGTATTTAGTTTTTTAGCACTTGAGCTATAATTTGCATTTAGATGGTATTTACCTTGACCATCTGAGTTTTCATTTGATATTTCTGCATTATTTGTAATAGCTTTATAACTATCTTCAAATAATTTTATAATAGGAATACCAGGGTGTACTAATCCATCTTTTGAAATAGGGATAAGATCATCACAAAGAATTTTTGAATTATGTTTTGATAAGGTTGCAGCTAATGTAGATTTTCCAGCTCCTTTATTACCAATTAAAATCATGGCCTCTTCTTTGTTAAAAGGAGATGTAACTGCACTTCCGTGTAATAGTAGATAATTATTATTGTTTATTATAAATAACATTACAAAGTGAATTAGATATAATCCAATTAATTTTATATCTGATTGATCATATGGATCAACAATTATTTCATTGTTATTATATAAATATTGAGCAACATTTGGAACATTTATATAGATTTCTTGATCTTTTATAGAATAAGAAATAGTGCCTATTAATGAAGTTTCTTTGTAAATAAAAGATATAGTATTTTTATTTATATAAAGTATATTTTTAGAATAATAGTTTTCATCTATTATAGGATTAAGTGGTAATAATAATTCTGAAATTATTAAATTATTATATGCAAAATATTTATACAATTTATTATTCCTCCGAAATTAAAATACCAAATGTTTGATTATTTAAAGCATTATTATTTTTAATATTTAAATAATATGTACCAGGATATAATTTTACATGCCATTCATCATTTGATGAATAATTTATATAATTTTTTTCAATAGGAACTTCTTCTTCATCTAAAATAAACGAGCAATAATCGTTTTGAAAAAATGCATAAGATATTGAACTTGTATATTGTAAATTATCAGAAGAGTCTTCTATTTTAATAAATAAATCTTTTGGTTTATATAATACTAATTTGTACCAAGCATTATCATCATCAAGAGTAAATGTTCTCAAATCAATTGAAGATGAATCTATTGTTAATCGATCATTAATAAATAAAAACATACCTAAATCTTGCATATAGTAATCAATAATTTTTGTTTGAGTTATATTGCTATCTTTTTTGTTTGCAAATATATAATTAGAA
>CAZPTG010000085.1:0-9107 GCA_964589355.1 uncultured Spirochaetaceae bacterium | reverse complement strand
ATCTTGAACTTCAATAAGATATTCTTCAGCTTCTTTAGCTTGCTCTGACCATTCAGATTGAGCGCCACCAAATGCTTTCATATTATATTTGCCAGCTTTATCAATCGCTTTTTTAGAAGGACCTGCATTAACATTAACACCATTCCAATCAGCTTTTGAAATTTTGCCATCCTCTATTGTTAGAGTAACAACATATTTCCAACCATTTGATGAAAATTTATCTTCAGATGCAAAATAAATACCATCTTCATATGAAACAGTTTCTTCTAAATCTTCTTTTTCCTTTTCTTCAACAACTGCTTTAGTCTCTTCTTTTGAAACTGACTCAGTTACTTCTTCTTTTTTTTGACAACTTACTAATGCACCTATCATGAGAAGTGTTAATAAGGTCATATATAAAATTTTGTGTTTTTTCATCTATAACTCCTAGTACTTAAATATGAATTTTATTATATTAGTAGAATACAAGTTTATCAAGAGAAAATAATACTATTTTTTTTATATCATTTCTTTTGACAACAAATAACTATACTGATAATATTCATTCATGAAAAAATTAACTCTTATTGATATAATTATATTCTTATTATGTTTTACAATAAGTGTTTTAAGCTTTACGCTCTATAAAAATGTTTCAAAAAACCCTGAGGTACATATTACAAGTAGTGATAAAGAATGGGTCTATGATTTAAGTGTTGATACTTTAGTAAATTTTCAAGGACCTATAGGTAAAACTATTGTAGAAATTTCTGATAAGAGAGTACATATTCATTCTTCAGATTGTAAAAACCAAATATGTGTATCATCTAGTTGGATAGATAAACCAGGACAATGGATATCATGCCTACCAAACGATATATTTGTATTAATAAAAGGCAATCAAGAAAGTTCTCAAGAGGAGGAAACGGATGCCATCTCATTCTAATATTAGAATCGATTTAATTGCCCTTTTCGCTGCATGCACCCTCTTCCTTTCAACAATTGAATATATGATTCCCAAACCTATACCTTTGTTACGTTTAGGGATTGCAAACATACCTCTTATTCTAGCTTTAGGTATCTTTAACAATAGAGAATATTTCTTATTATTTTTATTAAAAGTACTAGGACAAGCATTAATAACTGGAACTATATTTAGTTATATTTTTCTTTTTTCCCTCTCTGGGAGCCTATCAAGTGCACTATTAATGCTCATAATATATACTGTATTTAAAGACAACGTAAGTAGAATTGGTATTAGTTTAGGAGGAGCTTTTGCAAGCACCATTACTCAACTCTTTATAAGTAGAATCATTTTATTTAAAGAAGCAACATATGTAATTGCTCCGTTATTTTTATTTTCAGGTTTGATTAGTAGTATAATACTTGGTATATTTGCTAATGAATTTATACATAAAAGCATTTGGTATGCTCAATTAAAGGGAAAAAATGTATGAGATTTTCAACGCTTAGACTTATTAGTGGAGCTTTTATAATCTTAGGGTTAATTCTATCTCAATCCCTTAGTTTAAGATTCTGTATTACTATCTTTATTATCATATTGGCTATAAAAAATGGCAAAAAATTTCGCCTTCTTCCAAATATAATATTACTTATTTCAATTTCATTTGCTAACACTCTAACTCCAAATGGATTAGTGCTTTTTTCAATTGGATCATACCCTATTACATTGAAAGCTCTCACCCTTGGAGCTAATAAAGCTCTTCTTCTTATAAGTTTTATTTATGTATCACATTATATAATGAGTTCTAAATTACAAATTCCAGGTAAAATTGGTGCTTTAATTTCACTTCAATTTTATTATTTTGATCAACTTACATCTAAATGGCATCTAATAGAGAAAAAAAGACCACTAATTGAAGCAATTGACCAATTATTAATCGGAATAGAAGAAGAAAATGATATAAATTTTATAAAAAAAACAGATAAAGAATATGCAATAAAAAAAGACATCATTATTGAATTATTTCACATATCAATAATTATCTTACTTTTTCTAATTTTTAGCGATAAAACTAAAGATATATTTTCTTTTATGGCTCTATTACCTTAAAGGATTCATCACTTAATACATAAGTAATTGAATTATCCTCAAACCCTTTAGAAAGATATATATTATTCAAATTGTCAATAAAAATTGCTTCGACTTTATCTAAGGAATTAATTAGAGATAATCCTTTTTCAAGCCCTAATGAATAAACTGCGGTACTAAGAGCATCGGCAATAAATGAATTATTAGCAATTATACTTACACTTGTTAAATTAGTCTTAACAGGATATCCAGTCTTAGTATCAAGAATGTGATGATATAATACATCATCTGATATAAAAAACCTTTCATATGGACCACTTGTTACTAGTGCAAGATCTTCAAGATTAACTATCATAACATATTCCCCTCTATCAGATTGAGGTTTTTGTATTCCAATTCTCCACTTTGTTTCATTAACTCTTAATCCAATAGTAAGAATATTACCACCTAGATTGATAATTGCTTTTTCACTATTAAAAGATTTAAGAATTTTTGCAACTTCATCTGCAGCATAGCCTTTAGCTATACCGCCTAAATCAAGCATAATACCTTTTTTTTGAAGATAAACACTTTGATTTTCTTCATTAAGAGTTATCATATTATAACCAATGAGAGGTAAAAGAGAATCTATTTCTTCTTGAAGAGGAACTCGTGCATCATCAAAGCCAATATCCCAAGCTGAGACTAAAGGCCCTACAGTTGGATCAAAAGCTCCATCGCTAAGCTTAGCATTTTCAATAGCCTTTTTTACTACTTTAAAAGTATCTTTAGAAACCACAACAGGTTTAATCCCTGCATTTTTATTAATCATTGAGACTTCACTAGAGGATATTCTAATAGACATCTTATCCTCTATATCTTCTATTCTCTTAAAAGATTGCTTAAAAGCTTTTTCACTAGGATAATCATAAATACTTATTTTACAAGAAGTCCCAAGAAGAAGTTTTGATTGAGATTCTTTTGATTTCTTTGATATTTCATCAGTTTTATTACAACTAGCAACTAATAATAAAAAGATTAAGGATATTGAAAAAATTTTGATTGATTTATTATAGTATTTCATGATATTAATATATAATAATATATCAATTTGCCCAACAATTTCAACCATCTACTCTTAGTAATATGTATATAAATTATATACTAATAAGATTCAAGATGGAAAAAACTAGGAGCTGAAAGTGGATAAAAAAAGAATTGTAGTCTTAGGTGGTGGATACGCAGGTGTTCATGCAGCAAAAAGACTAGCCAAAAAACTTAAAAAGTTAAAAGACAAAGTAGAAATTACTCTAATTGATCGTAACAAACACCATATTTTAATGACAGAACTTCATGAAGTTGCTGGAAATAGAGTAGATGAAGAATCAGTCAAAATTTCATTTGATAGAATTTTTGCAGGTAAAAGAGTTAATGTTGTAAGAGATGAAATCATAACAATTGATTTCAAAAAACAAATTCTACAAGGCTCTAAAGATTCTTACCCATATGACCAAATTATAATCGCATCAGGAGCTGAATCTACTGATTTTAATATTCCTGGTATAAAAGAAAATGCTTTTTCCCTTTGGAGCTTAGATGATGTTATTCGTATAAAACACCATATTAGAGAAACAATAAGAGCAGCTAGCTATATAAGTGATCCTATAAAAAGAAAAGAGAAACTAACTTTTGTAGTAGCTGGAGGAGGCTTTACAGGGGTTGAACTTACAGGTGAATTAATTGAATGGTTACCTATTCTATGTGAAGAGCATGGAGTTGATTATAATGATGTTACCCTTATGAATATTGAAGCTCTTAACAATATTTTGACAATGCTTGCTGAAAA
The DNA here is from genome assembly GCA_964589355.1 of uncultured Spirochaetaceae bacterium. Lineage (GTDB taxonomy): Bacteria > Spirochaetota > Spirochaetia > Sphaerochaetales > Sphaerochaetaceae > Pleomorphochaeta. The sequence continues at coordinate 5,250 of CAZPTG010000085.1, read as the reverse complement.
ACCCAGAAACAAAGCTCTTGCATATATGAAGAAAAAAGGTGTAATTGTTAGAAACAATAGCCTTATTGTAAAGGCTAATGAAGGTTCAATAACTTTAAAAGATGGCACTGTTATTAAAACTCATACACTTATTTGGACCTGTGGTATTAGAGGAACAAAATTTTGCCATGAATTAGATTTAACTGATGGAAGAGTTCAACGAAAACAAGTTGATAAATTTATGAAATCACCTGATTATGATAATGTATATTTAGCAGGAGATGGAGTTTGGTTTTTAGAAGATAATCACCCTATTCCACAAATTGTAGAAGCTGCTGAGCAAACAGCTGCAACTGCAGCTGATGGAATTATCTATAATATTAAAAAAGAATTTAATATTGATGCAAAACCTGTAAAACCTTTTAAATCTAACTTCCATGGATATATGGTTAGCATTGGTGGAAAATATGCTGTATCTCATACAGCAGGAATGTCTTTATCAGGATTTCCTGCCATGGCTATGAAACACCTTGTCAATATGTATTATCAAGCAGGAGTATGTGGAATAAATGGAGCTTGGGGATATTTAAAACATGAAATATTAAATATAAAAAATAAGAGATCTCTTATTGGAGGCTTTGCAGCCTACAAAGTTCAAGGATATTGGTTCGCTTTCTTGAGAATTTACTTAGGAATTATGTGGTTAATAGAAGGAATTGGTAAAATCAAAGAAGGTTGGCTTTCAGACACCACAGGATCTAAAGTATATTGGGGATCATCAAGTGATAATGCTAGTGATGCTCTAAGTGCTGCTTCTAGTGTTGGTAGCGAGGCAGCTACAAAAGCAGTAGAAACTGTAAGTGCGGCATCTACTGCAGTTGCTGATACAGTTTCACAAACTTCTACAGCTGTAAGCGAAAGTGTCCAACAATTTGCACCACCTTTATTAGATCAACCATTAGCTCTCTTTACATGGATGAATGACAACCTTGTCGCTCTAGCACCTTATTTCTTCCAAATTATAATTACATTATCTGAAGTTGGAATTGGTCTTGCCTTAATTGGGGGGCTTTTCACAGCTCCAGCTGCTGTTGTTTCACTAGGACTTTCTACAATGTTCTTAATAGGAGCATTAGCTGGCAAAGAAATTCTTTGGTATATGGCTGTCTCTATTGTAATGATAGGTGGAGCTGGAAGAGCGTTTGGTCTCGATTATTGGGTAATGCCTTGGATTAAAAAGACTTGGAATAAAATTCCAATTGCAAAAAAACTTTATATATTTATGGATGAACCAGCATTCACTAAAAAACAAATGAAAAGAAGATTAGCCAAAAACAAGGATATAACAACTTAAAATGAGTGATTTTTGGAAAGATGAAGTAGAGATTGATTTAAAACTTCAACAAGTAAAATCTTTAATATTAAGTTCAATTAAACAATCAAATCCATTTATTAGAGAATTATTAATGGATAGAGTAACAAGTGGGGGGAAGATGATTCGTCCCGCTCTTGTTATTATTGGATCTAAACTTGGAGAAAAAGATAGAGAAAATGAAGTTTTAAGATTAGCAAGTGTATTAGAAATGATCCACATTGCATCCTTAATTCATGATGATATCATTGATGGATCTAACACTCGAAGAGGAATCCCTACACTTAATTCAATGGTTGGACCTAAAAAAGCTGTTATTGCAGGAGATTATTTATTATCTAGAGCAATGAGTTTAATAAAAGGAAAAGAAGGTGATTTAGAATCAAGCGTTATTACTAATGCTTTTACTCGATTATGCGAAAGTGAATTAATACAAGATGCTGAAGTTGGAAACTTTCTTATTTCATCTTCAACATATCTTCGTAGAATAGGAGGAAAAACAGCCTCTTTATTTGCTCTTAGTGCCTATTCTGGAGCAGCTGTAACTTTAGGTGAAAAATACCAACAACATTTGTTACATAGAATTGGATATTGTCTAGGGATAGCTTTTCAAATAAAAGATGACATTCTAGATTATACTGGAGATTCTAATAAATTAGGGAAAGATATTGGGCAAGATGTCAGAATGGGAATTCCAACATATCCACTTATAGCTGCATTAAAAATTGAGTCTAATAATAATTTTGAAAATAGAGATTTATTTGAATTAGTAAAAAATAAAAAATTGTTATCAAAAAAGGAAAGCAAAAAAGTTGTAGATCTAACAATCTCCTTAGGTGGTGTAAAAAAAGCTGAAGAATTGGCCCAAACTTATATTAATAGAGCTTTATTTGATATAGAGAAACTCAATAATAAAGAGGTTCAATCATTACTAGTATCCTTATTCACAAAATTATCTTCAAGAAAAATATAAATCGACTTTTGCATAAAAACAATAATAACAAAGCCTAATTTTTAATATATAAAAAAGCTATTATTATCAATAATATAATATCCTTATTATAACCTTACTAAGAGTTAATTAATAAATTATCTCTTAGTATATAAATTCTTAATCAAGTGTTTCAAGTAAAAAACTTACTGGTCTAAACCCATCATTACAAGAAATCATTGCGGATCTTTTATCTTTCATCCAACCATTAAATATATTTTCACCCCCATATGTGAGTGTCATAACAAAAGAAAACATGCTTTGCCAAGCACTTTCACAAAGTCCCTCAGGTTTTTCTAAACCACTTGCAATAAAGCTTTGCCCTTCTATCATATCACAAGGATTTTCAATAAAATTCTCATATTTATCAATTAAATCTTTATAACAGGCTTTTCTAATTACAGTTATTTTAACTTTCTTCATTTATTTTATTCCTTTTAACTCTTTTTTATCTATTATAATAAGATATTTTTTTTACAAAAGTAAACTATAATTCACTTTTAATAAATTAATTGAGTTTTATTATATATATTATTTGATAATACATAACTAACAATACTTTTTAGAAAATAATTCTTGTCTACTAAACTTATTTGCCGTAACATATACATAAGAGGTGAAAGATGAAAGAAAATACCACCAATTCAAAGATTGTAGCAACTATAGGACCTGCTTCTAGAAGTTATGAGATGATAAAAGACATAATTATTTCAGGTGCTAGAGTAATCAGACTCAATTTTAGTCATGGAGATCATACAGAACATCAAAAGACTGTTGATTGGGCAAGAGAAGTATCTAATGAACTTGATATCCCAATTGCTATATTTCAAGACTTACAAGGCCCCAAGATACGTGTAACTAATATGGATGTAGATTCTTTTGATGTAAAAGAAGGAGATATCCTTAAAATTAGCACAGATGCTTGCATTGGAAATAGAGAATTAATTAGTATCGATTATCCATTTCTACATGAAGAGGTCAAAATAGGAGATAGAGTTCTAATTGATGACGGCCTTATTGCTCTACAAGTCTCAGATATAGAAAAAAATATTATTACTACAAAAGTTATTGATGGAGGTAGGGTAAAACCAAGAAAAGGAGTGAACCTGCCAGAGGCTTCTTTAAAACATCTATCCTCTTATACTAAAAAGGATGAACAAGATATCGATTTTGCATTTAAAAATGATTTAGATTTTGTAGCACTCTCATTTGTTAGAAGTTCTAAAGATGTTGTTGCATTAAAAAAGTTCATGTACAAAAAATATGGACGAGAAATTCCAATTATATCCAAAATCGAAAAACCAGAAGCTGTTATTGATATTGCTAATATTATTAAAGAATCAAGTGTTATAATGATTGCTCGAGGAGACCTTGGAGTTGAAACCTCTGCAGAAGAAGTTCCAGTCATACAAAAGACACTAATTAGAGAATGCAACCTTGCTGGATTACCTGTAATAACAGCAACCCAAATGCTCGAATCGATGATTAATAACCCTAGTCCAACACGTGCAGAAGCTGGAGATGTGGCAAATGCAATCCTTGACGGAACAAGTGCGGTCATGCTCTCCGGAGAAACTGCAGCAGGGAAATATCCCTTACGTGCTGTTAAAATTATGAAAAGAATTATCACTCATACCGAATCAAGTCTTACCTATCATCGACTTGTATTAGATCAACGATTAAATCAAGAGGATATAGCTATAAATAGAAAGAAAAGCACAACAGAAGCCGTTGGTGTTGCAACACGTGAGCTTGCTATGGAAATAAAAGCAGCCTATATTACCTGCTTCACCCATTCAGGAGGATCCGCTAGACTTATTTCTAAATTCAGACCAGCTGTTCCAATTATAGCTTATAGTCCTTTTAAGCAAACTACTCAACGTCTTGCTCTCTCTTGGGGAGTAACACCAATTTTGATACCTCAACTAAACTCGCTTGATAAATTACTTGAAATAGCTCCCAAATACCTACAAACTCTGGGATATATAAAACCAGGAGATAAGATTGTAATAACAGCAGGTGTTCCTGTAGGCTCTCCTGGAAGGACTAATATGATAAAAGTTGTAGAAATTTGATAAAAAATGTTTTTCATCAATAAAACAGATACTTTTTAGCATATAAAAAGATCAAAATAATCAACAAGTTATATAAAAACTTCCTAAAATAGTTATATAGCTCATTTTTCAAACATTATTAAAAAAAATGAGTTATATAATTATGAAATAATTCTAATTTTACATTTTTAAATCATCAACTAATATTTAATTTTTAAAAATCATATAATTGTTGACATATCAATATTACCTATTTACGCTTTTTATATAATTTATATACATTTTATACCTAATTAACATTTATCAAAAAAGCATTTAATGAACATTTTCAAATAAAAAGGAAAAATACAATGAAAAAACAATATCGAATATTCATCGGCCTCTTAATCAGTTCAATAGGTTTAATACTATTAGCTACAAGCTGTCAAACAAAAATAGTTGATAATACTTCACAGTTTTTATCTCGATATGTAAATGAAAATAAAACATTAATTGTAGCTCATAGAGGATATTCTGAAATTGCACCTGAAAATACAATAAGTGCTTTTAAAGCTGCATCAAATGTAGGTGCAAAAGCTTGTGAGTTTGATGTTCAAATAAGTAAAGATGGAGTTTTAGTAGTTATTCATGATAATACAGTTGATAGAACAACAAATGGAAGTGGAAAAGTAGAACAATTGAGATATGAAGATTTATCTTCTTTAGACGCCGGAAGTTGGAAAGATTTGAAATATAAAGGCGAAAAAATACCAACACTTTTAGAAACGTTAACATTCTTAGAAAAAAATAATATGATAGCTGTACTTGAAATAAAAGCTGATAATATTACTGATGAAGTTCTCAAACTTGTATAT
>CAZPTG010000084.1:0-9133 GCA_964589355.1 uncultured Spirochaetaceae bacterium | reverse complement strand
GAATGATTGTGGTTTAACACCTATATTGTTAGCAGCTCAATATAATCCTGCTGTTGCAGTTCTTAATGTGTTAATAAAAGAAGGTGCAGATTTAACTAGGGTAGAGCCTGAATATAAATCAAATGCTTTGCATTTAGCTGCTAATAGTAATTCAAATCCTAAAATAATATTAACTTTATTAAAAGAAGAATTTAATATAGAAGAAAAAAATTATTTAGGTGAAACTCCATTAATAATGGCAGTGAAAAATAACAAAGAAACAAAAGTTGTTTCAACGCTATTAAAAGAAGGGGCTAATGCTTCTGAGAAAGATTATAAAGAGATTAGCGTTTTTGATTATGCAAAATTAAATAAAAGAAAATACATTATTAATTCATTAAAAAAGATGAATATCGAGTATTAGTTTATAATATATATTCTTTCTAAGAATTAGCTTATTTTTTAAAATATATTTTGTGACAAAAAAAGCAATATTTTATTATATTGCTTTTTTTGTTGTGCTTATTTGTGTTGTCAATAAAAGTAATTAGAGACGTGTAAGTAAATAAAATTAAATATCCTTTACTTACATTCGTTATCATATGTTATAAGTTTGAATAAGTCAATTAAAAGTTTATAAAAATTTTAAAAAAAATAAATATTTTATGTAAATTTTATTTATGATAGATTTTTTTTCACAAATAAGGCATATAATGTTTATTAATGTATATTAAAAAAGTATGTTCTAAGTTATAAAAAATATAATAAAAGTCTTGATTAAATAAATATCAAGACTTTTATTAATTATTATAGGTCTAATTCTTTTTCAATTAAATTATTATTAATTTCATTTTGTAAATCATCAATAGATTTCATTATTTCTTCATTTAATGTATCTAAATCATAAAGGAAGCTAGTGTTTAAATCTTTTCTAAATTTTATTTCAGCTTTTCCCTCTTTTACACTTCTGTTCCCTAGTGTAATTCTTATTGGAATTCCAATTAAATCAGCGTCATTAAATTTTACACCAGGGCTTTCTTTACGATCGTCAAATAATACATCGATACCAAGATTAGAAAGTTCTGTATATATTTTTTCACCAAGAGCTTTATCTTTTAATAAGTTTATTAAATGAACTTGGTAAGGAGCTACAGATATTGGAAGTTTTAAACCTTTTTCATCGTTATACTCTTCTGCTAAGCAAGCTAGGAATCGGCCAACACCTATACCATAGGAACCCATAATGACAGGTTTTTTCTTACCATCAATGTCAGTAAAGTAGCAGTTCATATCTTCGCTATACCTTGTACCTAATTGGAATATATTACCAACTTCAATGCCTCTATTTTCTTTTAGAGTATTAGAGCATTGACATTTGTATCCATCTTTAGCACTAGCTATGTCTGCAACTTTTCCCGAATAATCTCTAGCATAATTTGTGTTAAGAAAATGATAATTTTTTTCATTTGCTCCAGCGACAAGGTTATTACTTTTTTTAACAGAATCATCAACAATTATTATTGTTCTATCATCACAATTTATTGCAGAGCCATATCCAGGAACTATATTATGTGCAAGAATTTCTTCTTCATGTGCAGCTCTTAATGTATTAGCTTTAGCTGCTTTTTGAAGTTTATTTTCTTCAATATCTAAGTCACCACGAATAATAGCAGTTATTAATTTATTATTTTCCTCTCCTGTTTTCTCGTCAATGTATGTTCCAACCATAAATACAGCTTTAGCTGTTTGTCTTTTTTCAATGTTTAAGAAATTGCATAAATCTTCAATTGTTTTACAATTAGGAGTTTCAACTTTTTTTAGTTCTTTTTCTTCTTCTCTATAATATTCTTTTTTAAAAACAGCTACTTGTCTATTTGCAGTATAACCACATTTATCACAAGTAATTATTGTATCCTCACCAATTTGTGAAAGGTACATATATTCATGTGATATTTTTCCTCCCATCATACCAGAGTCAGCACCAACAACAATAACAGGTAGTCCTGCTCTAGAAAATATTCTGAAATAAGATTTGTAATGCTTTTTATATTGTTCATTTAAGCCTTCAATATTTTTATCAAAACTATAGCTATCTTTCATTGTAAATTCTCTTACTCTGATTAATCCAGCTCTAGGTCTAGCATCATCTCTCCATTTTGTCTGAATTTGATAAATTAATTGTGGTAGTTGTTTATAAGATCCAATTTCACCTCTAGCTATAGCTGTTGCATCTTCTTCATGAGTCATTGCAAGAACCATGTTTCTATCAGATCTATCATTAAATCGACTCATTTCTTTATCAATACTATAATAACGTCCAGTTTCTTTCCATATATCAGCAGGATTGACTACGGGCATTAATATTTCTTGACCATCAATTTGATCCATTTCTTCTCTAATAATTGCTTCGATTTTAGAATTAGTTGTAAATCCCAAAGGTAAAAGGGAAAAAATCCCTGCTCCCATTTGACGAACAAAACCTGCTCTTAAAAGTAATTCATATCCATTACTTTCAGCTGTGTTTGGAGCTTCCCTTAATGTTTTGGAAAACATTTTGCTCATTCTCATAGTATCTCTCCTGATATTGATTTTTCAATGATGGTATTGTAACAAAATAAGTATTTCACTACAAGTTTTTTAGTTTATTAATAAATCTTATTTTTAATAATGTATAAAAATATAGAGAATATGATAAATCAATTTGTTTTCACGTTTTTTCTTTTATGCTATAATTTACAAACATAAAATAATTAAAAAATAAATATGCTTGTTTTTCAAGATTTTTAATTAAATCCTCGCTTTTCAGACTATATATTATTATTTAATTAGTGAAAGTTTTGTTTATAATTGATATAAAATAAAAAATTTGAATATACAAAATATTAGGAGAATGCCATGGACGTCAAAAGCTTAAAGCAAAAAGCTTTGGAAATTAGAGAAATGACAATTAAAGAAATTGGACATTTTGGTGCAGGTCATATTGGTGGTAGTATGTCTATTGTTGAATTGTTGACATATTTATATTATCAAGAATTAAGGATTGATCCAAAAAATCCAAAAAAAGAAGAAAGAGATAGGTTTGTTTGTTCAAAAGGACATGCGGGTCCTGCAGTTTATGCAACTTTAGCAAGTAAAGGATACTTTCCTCAAGAATGGTTATTAACATTGAATCAAGGTGGAACTAATTTACCATCCCATTGTGATATGACTAAAACCCCAGGTGTTGATTTTACTGGAGGTTCTTTGGGACAAGGGTTTTCTGCTGCAGTAGGAATAGCTCTTGGACAAAAAGTCAAAAAACAAGATGCAAATACTTTTGTTGTAATCGGAGATGGAGAATCACAAGAAGGTCAGATTTGGGAAGGTGCAGAGACAGCAGCTCAATGGAAACTTGGAAATCTAATAGCTTTTACTGATTTAAATAAATTGCAATTAGATGGTTATACTGATGATGTTGTAACAATGGATAATATTGATACTCGTTGGTTAGGGTTTAACTGGCATGTGCAAAGAATTAATGGTCATAATTTTAGAGAATTAGATTTAGCTATTAAAAAAGCAAAAGAAGTTAAAGATAGACCATCAATGATTATTCTTGATACTGTAAAATCTTATGGATTTATCCCTGGTGAAGGTATTAGTGCAAATCACAGTATTGCATATGATGAAACTGTAGCAGAAAAAGCTATTACAGAACTTCGTGAAAGAGAAGGAGTAAACTAATGAGAGATACTAGTGATATAAAGAATATGCGTGATGCTGTTATGGCAGCTATTAACGATTTAGCAAAAGATCATGAAGATGTAGTTATGCTTGATGCTGACTTAGCTAGTTGTCTTGGTTCAAAAAGTTTCCAAGAAAAATATCCAAATAGATTCTTCAATTGTGGGATTGCTGAAGCAAATATGGTAGGTGTTGGTGCAGGTTTATCTTCTATGGGACTTACTCCTTTTGCTCATACTTTTGGATGTTTTGCAAGCAGAAGAACTTTCGATCAATTTTTCTTATCTGTAGGATATGCTAAACAAGTTTTACATTTAATTGGATCTGATCCTGGCATTACTGCTCAATTAAATGGTGGAACTCATATGCCTTTTGAAGATATTGCTTTAATGAGACAAGTCCCTGGTGTTGTAATTATTGACCCATCTGATGCTCAAAGTATGTATGAACTTATTAGACAAGCGTATGAAAATAATAAACCTTCATATACTCGTTCCGCTAGAAAAGGTGTAACACACAGATATCCTGTTGGAACAAAAATAGAGTTAGGAAAAGGTATTGAATTAAGTAAAGGTAAAGATGTTGCAATCATTGCTACAGGCCAAACTATGGTAGATGCTGCAAGTGGTGCATTAGAAATTCTAAAAGAAAAAGGAATTGATGCGACTCTTGTTGATTTACATACAATAAGACCATTAGATACTGATTTAATTGAAGAAGTAGCTTCTAGATGTAAAAAAGTATTAGTTTGTGAAAATGGACGATATAGTGGTGGTGTTGGTGAAATGATAGCGACTCATTTGGCAAAAACAAATCCTACTAAAATGGATTTTGTAAATGTTGGTGAGAAATTTGGTGAAGTTGGAAAACTTGACTATTTATCAAAAGCTTTTGGTTTTACTTCTGAAAATATTGCAGAAAAAGCCCAAGCGCTAGTAAAATAATTTATTTTATTATATTAATGGGAGTTGAAAGGTTTCAGCTCCCATATTTAATTAAGGGAAAAAATGTCTATAAAAGTTTTTGCTCATAGAGGTTATTCAGGAGCTTATCCTGAAAATACAATGATAGCTTTTAAAACAGCTGTTGAAGAATGTAAATGTGATGGAATTGAATTAGATGTACATTTAACAAAAGATGATGAACTTGTAATTATACATGATGAAACTGTTAATAGAACTACAAATGCAAAAGGATATGTAAAAGATTTTACTCTAGAAGAGATAAAAAAAATAAATGCTAATTATACTTTCAATGATTTACAAACTATTCAAAGAATTCCTACTTTATCTGAGTATTGTGAATATATAAAAGACAAAAATATTGTTACGAATATTGAGTTAAAAACAAATCTTATTTATTATAAAGATATAGAACAAAAAGTTATTAATAAATTAATGAAATATAATTTATTAGATAGAGTTATTCTTTCTTCTTTTAACCATAGCTCTTCAATAATTGCAAAGAATATTAATGAAAAAATTTCTTGTGGTTTATTAGTTGATTCAAAAGGTATAATGAATTGTGGATATTATGCAAAAAAATTAAAAATGAATTCCTACCATCCTGATATTAAATTTTTAACAAAAGACGTTGTTGATGAATGTAAAAATTATGAAATAGATGTAAATACTTGGACAGTTAATTCAATAAAAGATTTAAATAATTGTATAAAGTGGGGAGTTGATGGAGTTATTACTAATTATCCTCAAAAAATAAAAAAAGTGATTAGTGAGTAAATAATGTCTAAGATAAAATATAAATTGGAAACAATTCCTGTATGGGATGCTCTTGAAAAAAATGATGAGTGTTTTTTATGCTCCTTAATGAAAGAGGCAGAGCAACATAGTGTAGATTTTTATCTAGGTTCTTCTGTTATGAATCCTGAAACAAGAGTTATGGTTAATAAACATGGGTTTTGCTATAATCATTTTCAAATGCTTAGCAAAGCAAATAAGGCACAAGGATTAGCTTTGATATGTGATACATATCTTTCTCAAAGTCGTGAAATTTTAAAAAAATCATTTGATTCTTTGTTATGTATTAAGCCAGGTAGAAAATCAAATAATGCTGTGAAACAATTTTCTTTAGATTTAAAGAAGAGAGAAGAAGGTTGTCTAATTTGTTCCCAAATGCAAAAGAGATTAGATAGGTACATTTATACAATTATATATATGACCAATAATGATCCTGATTTTAGAAAAGCTTTAGGAGAAAGTAAAGGTTTTTGTTTACATCATTTTAATGAGTTAATCAATAAAGCAAATGATATCTTAGGCTATAAAGATGGGGCTTCTTTTATAAAATATATCAGTGAAATTGAGTTAAATAATTTAGATAGAATAGCAGAAGATGTATTATGGTTAACTCAAAAGTATAAAAGTGAAAATAAAGATAAATCTTTTAAAGGCTGTGAAGATGCACATAAAAGAACCGTATGTAAAATGGTTGGTAATTATAGGATAAATGATCCTATAAAAGAAAAAATACTAAAGTAGAAAAAAATAAGTGTATTACTCATTTACTTTAGACTTTAGTATTTATACTTGATTAATTTATTTCATTTAGAATTGATTTACCGATTGTATTTTTGGGCATTTTTACATTGAAATTGTCTGCAATTGTATAACCTATTACTCCAAAAGTATCATAATTCTTTAATTTTTTTGGATTTTTTAATGAAGGAGAATAAGCTAGAAAAGGGACATATTCTCTTGTATGATCGCTTCCTGTGTATGTTGGATCATTACCATGATCAGCTGTTATAATTAATAAGTCATCATTGTTTAATTCTTTTAATAATTCACCTAATTTTATATCAAAATTTTCAATTTCTTTTGCATATCCTTGAGGGTTTCTTCTATGCCCCCAAAGTGCATCAAAGTCAACAAGATTTGTAAAACACAATCCTGTAAAATCTCTTTTAGCAATATCAATAGTTTGTTCCATACCATGAATAGAACTTTTTGATTTATTTGATTCAGTTAATCCTTCACCATCAAAAATATCAAAGATTTTTCCAATTGAAATGACTTCAAGATTATTTTCTTTTAAAGCATTTAAAGCTGTTTTTCCATATGGTTTAAGAGCATAATCATGTCGATTTGCTGTTCTTTTAAATTCGCCTTTTTTCTTTCCAATGTATGGCCTTGCAATAACTCTACCGACTTTCCATTTGTCTTCTAAGGTAATCTCTCTAGCTATTTCACAGCATCTATATAATTCTTTTAAATCAAAAGTTTCTTCATTTCCACAAATTTGTAAAACAGAATCTGCAGATGTATATACAATCATATTCCCTGTTGCAATTTCTTCTTCAGCTAATTCATCCAAAATTTCAGTTCCACTAGAACTCTTATTTCCTATCACTTTATGATTTGTTCGTTTTTCAAGTTCATCTATTAAATCTTGAGGAAATCCAGTTTCTGTAAAAGTTTTAAATGGTTTTGTAATATGAAGACCCATCATTTCCCAATGTCCAGTCATGGTATCTTTTCCTAAACTTTTTTCTCCAAGTTTTGTATAACTAGCTAGTGGTTTTTCAACCTCTTTTACTTGTTTTAATTTGCAGATATTTGCTAGACCTAATTTTTGTAAATTGGGAATATTAAAAGATTCAACACTATTTGAAATATGGGAAAGTGTATTAACATTAATATCACCATAATCTTTTGCATCAGGCATTTCTCCAACACCCATTGAGTCTACAACAATTGTAAAAATTCTTTTATATTTCATTTTGCCCTCCTAGAGGTTTGATATAAGGTTTCAATTATTTTGTTTATTGATATATTTCTTTTTATATTATATAATATATCTTTGCATTATAATAATACTGATTAATAGGAATACTAGCAACTTAAACTTTTATTAAATAGGACATTTGTCATTATATGAATATGGAAAACTCTCAATTTAGATTAGAAAAACCTGATTTTATGTATGCCCAAGCTCTGTTGGATTATCAAAAAAGAAATATAGATTTTTTAACACCCTTTGTACCAAAAAGGGAATTATCTTTTTTTACACTAGAATATCAAAAAAAAGTGTTAGATCAGAAAATATTATTTTTGAGTGAACAAAAGGAATATTGTTTTTATATCTTTGATAATATAAATAATAATCTCATTGGTAGTTTATCACTTTCAAATATAATTAGAGGAGCCTTTCAATCTTGCTTTTTAGGATATTCTTTAGATAAAGATTATTTGAATAGAGGTATAATGAGTAAATCAATTTGCTTTATTGTAAAATTCGCTTTTAATGAATTAAAGTTACATAGAATTGAAGCAAATGTAATGCCTAGAAATATACCTTCAAGAAAAGTATTAGAAAAAAATAATTTTATTGAAGAAGGTTTTTCTAAGCAATATATGTTAATAAATAATAAATGGGAAGATCACATTCATTATGTCTTAATAAATCAAGATTATTTAATAGATTAATTTTTTTGTTTGTATGGGTTTACATGAACCATACAATGTTTAACATTTGGGAATTTGTTTTCAATATTAGAGTGGACTTTTGCAGCTATTTTATGAGCTTCTTCAAGTTTTAGATTACCATCAACTGATATTTCAACATCTATATAGCTTTTATTTCCAAATTGTCTTGATTTTAGTAAATCAATATCTATTACACCTTTAACTTCCATTACTTCATTACGAACGCTATCTAATACTTTTGTTGGCAGAGAAGTATCTACCATTTTATTTATTCCATCTTTAAAAATATCAAAAGCAGCTTTTAATATAAACAAACATATGATTATTGTAGCAATAGGATCTAATATAGGAAATCCATTTATGGCGCCTACTATTCCTATTAATGAACCAACAGAGGATAAGGAATCAGATCTATGATGCCAAGCATCAGCCATTAAAGCTCCACTATTAATTTTTTTTGCGCCATAGCGAGTATACCAATACATAAATTCTTTTATTAAAATTGAAGTAAGAGCTGCAATTAGCGCTATAGTTGTTGGTATTTCTGCATTTAAATATGATCTTTGGAATATTTTATTTAATCCATTATAGCCAATTCCTAAACCTGTAATACCTAAAATTATTGATAATAATATAGCAGTTACACTTTCAAATCTTTCATGGCCGTATTGGTGATGACTATCAGGTGCCTTGTTGGCAATTTTGATACCAATAATAACAATTATTGTAGAAAACACATCAGACAATGAATGTATTGAATCACTTACTAAAGCTTCACTGTTGCCGAAAATTCCTGCAAAGAATTTAAAGATGGATAATATTATATTTGCTATAATACTAGTTGTGCTTATATGTTTTACGGTTTTTTCTTCAATTGTTTTTGTCATTAATAACACCTATATAAAAAATGGGGTATCTTTTTGATACCCCAATTTATATTAATTATCTTTTTTTTCAGGATAAACAACTTTTAAATGTAAATCTTT
>CAZPTG010000083.1:0-9169 GCA_964589355.1 uncultured Spirochaetaceae bacterium | reverse complement strand
AAATTTTAAAACCATAAACTTAAATTTTTTCCTTTCGGTATTTTTATTTAAATTTGATTGTTTTTTTTATTAAAAAAAGCAAACGTATGCGTAAAATTCGAAATCTTTTTTTAAGTATATAAATCTTGGATTAAGGGAGATTATAAATGGATACAAAAGATGTAAATGTTGAAGAACTTATTAATCAATTAATGGAAAAATCAAGAAAAGCTCAATCTATTATAGAAGGATTTTCACAAGAAAAAGTTGATGAGCTTGCTGCAGCTATTACTTGGGAAATTGTAAAAGATGATGAATTAGTTCAAGAGTTAAGTGAATTTTCTCTAAATGAATGTAGACTTGGTGATTTACAATCAAAAATAGTAAAAGTCAAAGAAAAATGTCGTGGAGTTTTTTATGATGTAAAAAATGCAAAGACAGTAGGTATTGTAGAAGAACTAAAAGATAGAGGTTTATTAAGAATTGCAAAACCTGTTGGTGTTATAGGATCTTTAGTTCCAAGTACTCAAGCTGAAATGCATCCAATTATTCAAGCTATATTTTGTGTTAAAGCAAGAGATAGTATTATTTTCTCACCACATCCTAGAGGTAAAAAAACAACCAAAAAAACAGTTGATTTAATTAGAGCTGTTATGAAAAAATATGATGCTCCTGAAGATTTATTTTTAAGCATAGAAGAACCTTCGGTTGCTTTAACTCAAGAGTTAATGAAGCAATGTGATTTAGTAATAGCTACTGGTGGTCAACCAATGGTTAGAGCTGCATATAGCTCTGGTACACCTGCTTATGGTGTAGGGGCAGGAAATGCAATTATTTACGTTGATAAAACTGCAGATTTAGAAGATGCAGCTAAGAAAATTATTGCAAGTAAGACTTTTGATTTAGCAGCTGGATGCTCTTGTGATAATAGCGTAATAATTAATGAAGAAGTTTATTTACCAATGCTTGAAGAGCTAAAAAAAGCAGGATCACATTTATTAAATAAAGATGAAAAACTAAAACTTAGAGAAACAATTTGGCCACAATGGCCTGCAAATCACGTTATAAACCGTGAAATAGTTGCCTCTCCTGTATCAAATATTGTAGAAAAAGCAAACTTAGATGTACCTGCAGATACTAAATTATTATTAGTAGAAGAAGATAAAACTGGTGACGCTTCTCCTTTCAGTGGAGAGAAAATGTCCTTAGTTACAACAATTTATAAATGTTCAGATGATTCACAAGCTATTAATATAATTAATGAAAATCACTCTTATTCTGGAGCAGGTCACTCTTGTGGTGTTTTTTCTAAAGATCAAGATGTTATTAATAACATTGCTCTAAATACATATACAACTAGAGTTGTTGTAAATCAATCACAAGCTGCAACTAATACTGGAAGTTGGATAAGTGGAATGCCTTTCACAAGTTCATTAGGTTGTGGAACTTGGGGCGGAAATATTGTATCAGAGAATATTACTTTAAAGCATTATATGAATAATACTTGGGTAATAGGTCAAATACCATATTATAAACCAACTGATGAAGAGCTATTTGAAGGATTTACACCAAAGAAATAATAAGATAAAGGTAATAATCGTGATTAATAATTTATTAAAAAAGTATAAGATGAGTGGTGAAGATGCAGCCCAACTAATAAAAGATTCAATGAATGTTGCAATGAGTGGATATTCAGCTGCAGGTTATCCTAAAGCTGTTGTTAGAGCTCTTGAAAACAGAAAAAAAACAGGTGATCTATCAACAATTAATCTTGTAACTGGAGCAAATGTTCCATTTATTGATGAACACTTAGCAAGTGTTAATTTAATAAATAAAAGAGCTCCAATGATTGCTCATAAAAATTTAAGAAATTTAGTCAATAAAGGTGATGTTAAATATATTGAGCAACAAATGAATAAAATGCCACGATTATTACAATCTAATTCTTTTGGGAAAATAGATGTACTTATTGTTGAAGCAGCTGGTTTTAGTGAAGATGGAGATTTAATCCCAAGCAATTCGATTGGAATGTTAAATCATTTAATTGAAGCTTCTGATAAAATCATTATTGAAATTAATAAGGGGTTACATCCTAGTATAAAATCTCTTCATGATATATATATACCAAAAAAATTCCCTAATACTGAACCAATTCCATTGATAAAATCTAATGATAGAATTGCATCGAATAAAATTGCTTTTGATCACAATAAAATAATTGGGATTGTAGAGAATTATGAAAAAGAAATTTCAACTCAATTATATGAAGCTAATCCTATTAGTACAAAAATTGCACAAAATTTATTTAATTTTTTAGAAATTGAATATAAATCATTAAAATCAAATCTTCCACCAATTCAAACAGGTTTTGGAGCAATATCTGATTCTATCACTAATGGTTTTAATTTAACTAATTTCAAAGATATTAACTTCTTTTGTGGAGGTATTGGAGAAGCTGCAATTAAATTGTTAGAAAAAGGTAAAGCTAAATCTCTTTCAACAGGTGGCCTTGGTTTAAATGAAAATGTTGAAAGTATATTATCAAGTTTCCCAGATTTAAAAAATTCTTTAGTAATTAGAAATGGTGATATTACAAATAGTAGTGAAATAATAAATAGATTATCACTAATAGCATTGAATACTGGTATTGAAATAGATATCTACGGGAATGTAAATTCTTCTCATGTAACTGGTAATAGAGTTATTAATGGTATAGGTGGTGGAGCTAATTTTGCACAAAATAGTGGATTGTCAATAATTTTAATACCATCAATTTCTAAAAAAGGAGCAATATCGAATATTGTACCAATGGTATCTCATCAAGATATTTGTGAACATGATGTTGATGTTATAATCACAGAAAATGGTGTTGCTGATGTTAGAGGTTTAGATGATATTGAACGTGCAAAAAAGATTATAAAGCTTTGTTCTTCACCTGAATATAAAGATTCATTAATTTCTTATTTCTTAAAATCTTTAAAAGAAGTTGGAGGTCATCACCCTCAAATGCCTTTTGAAGCTTTTTCTTGGTACAAAAGATTAAAAGATAATGGATCGATGAAAGAAGGTTAATATGAAAAAAATAACATTATATGAAGTTGGACCTCGAGATGGTTTTCAAAATATATCTAAATATATCCCTTTTGAAACAAAACTTGAAATTATTGATGGCTTAGTAAATTCAGGCATTAAACATATTCAAATAACATCTTTTGTGAGTCCTAAAGCTATTCCACAATTGAAAGATTCTATAGACTTAGCAAAAGAATGTAATAAAAGATATCCAGATTTGGATTTATTTGCTTTAGTTCCAAATTTAAGAGGAGCAAAAACAGCTGTTGAAAATGATATTAAAAAAGTATCATATGTTGTCTCTTTAGGTGAAAGCCATAATTTAGCTAATATAAAAAAAACTCATAAAGCATCTTATAATGAGTTAGTTTTAATAAAAAAAGAATATCCTGATTTATTAATTGGATTAGATTTAGCTACAGCTTTTGGTTGTCCTTTTGAAGGTAAAAAGGATGAAAATCAAGTAGTTGAATTTTTAAGAGATTATGTTGATTTAGGGTTAGAATATGTAGCATTATGCGATACAATTGGAATTGCAAATCCTGCACAAATTAGAAAAACTATAGCTGCTGTAAAAAAAGAATTTAAAGATTTAGATTTACAAATTCATATTCATGATACTAGAAATATGGGAATGGTAAATACATTAGCTGCAGTTGAAATGGGAGTAACAAATATACAATCAACACTTGGAGGATTAGGTGGATGTCCATATGCTCCTGGTGCTTCTGGAAATTTATCAAGTGAAGATGTGTTATTTATGTTATCAGAAATGGGGTATGATACTGGTATTGATATAAATTCATTGCTGAAAGTTGCTAAATTTCAAGCTGAAATGATACCAGAAGGTTTATTTAGTGGACATTTATTTCGTGTCCCAGAAATGAATTAACAATATTGAAAACCATATTTTACAATTGTTTTATAGGAGGAATATATGGTAGATAAAGATAAAGTTTTATTAATAGAATCAGTTTCTAAAAGAATGAGACGTGATGTTATTGAGATGGGGTTTGCTGCAGGTAAAAGAGGAGCTCACTTTGGCCCAGCTCTTTCATGTATAGAGATAATGGCTTCATTATTTTTTGAAGTTATGAACCATGATCCTTCAAATCCTTATAAAGAGGATCGTGATAGATTTATACAAAGTAAAGGTCATGCCTGCCTAGCTTATTATTCTGCATTAGTAGAAAGAGGCTATATACAAAGAGATGAGATGAAGACTTTTAAAGGTGATGGTAGTTTTTTAGCAGGTCATCCATCTAGACATATAGATCATGGTATTGAAGTCTCATCAGGAAGTTTAGGAAATGGATTTTCAATTGCTTGTGGTATGGCAAAAGGAGCCAAAGTAAAAAATAAATCACATAATATATTTTGCTTATTAGGTGATGGTGAATGTAATGAAGGAATTGTTTGGGAATCAGCAATGAATGCTTCAAAAAATAAATTAGATAATTTAGTTGCAATTGTTGATAAAAATGGGGTTCAATTATCAGGAAAAACTGAAGATATTATGGATTTAAATATGGTATCAATTTGGGAAGCTTTTGGTTGGGATGTTATTGAACTAAAAGATGGAAATGATATTGTTGCTATTATCGAGGCATTAAATAAATTAAAAAATTCAAAAAATGGTAAACCACACGTTATTGTTGCAAACACAGTTAAAGGTAAAGGTGTTTCATTTATGGAAAATAGTATTAATTGGCATGCTAGAGCTATGAATAAAGAACAATATGAACAAGCTATTTCAGATTTGAAAGATTAATAAGGAGAAATATAATGAGTACAGTTTCAAAAGAAACCTTACAAGAATGGTCAAAATTAGGGCATAGAAATGCTATGAGTGCATCATTAGAATTATTGGCTGCAAAAAAACCTGAAATGTGTGTATTAACAGCTGATTTAACTCCAACTGCTAGATTAACTAAATTTAAAGAACTATATCCTGATAGATTTTTTGATGTTGGAATTGCAGAACAAAATCTAATAGATTTTAGTGCAGGTTTATCAATTGAGGGATTAGTTCCTTTTGCAGTAGGTATAGCAGCTATTGTTCCAATGAGATGTGCTGAACAAATGAGAGTTGGTTTAGCTTATATGAATTTAAATGCTAAAGTAATTAGTATAGAAGCAGGTGTTCGTTTTGGACCATTGGGTAATACTCACTATGCTATGGATGATATTTCTACAATTAGAGCGATTCCTAATTTTACAATTATTTCTCCATCAGATCCTCATCAAATTTATAAAGCAATTGAAGCATCTTATGATATTGATGGACCTGTATATATAAGATTAACTGGTGGTTCAAATTTTCCTTTATTATATCCAGAAGATTTTGATTATAAAGTTGGAAAGGCTATTGAATATAAAAAAGGTAAAGATGTTGCAATTATTTCAACAGGTTCTTTATTAGCAGAAGCAATTAAAGCCTCTGAAATTTTAGAAGAAAAAGGTGTTTCTACAAGAGTTATTGATATGCATACAATTAAACCTTTAGATACTGAAATTCTTGATTCTGTTAGAAAAGAAAATAAGATGATACTTACACTAGAGGAACATGCACCACATGGTGGTCTATCAAGTGCAGTCTCTGAATATATATCTAAATTTGAGAACTCCCCAAAACAAATAAGTGCTAATTTGGGAGATAAATTCCAAGAATTAGGAGATTATTCATATATTTTAGAAAAATGTGGACTAAAAGGACATCAATTAGCAAAACAAGTACAAGAAAATTTATAATAAAATTATATTTTTTGTTTTAAAATAGGCGCCAATATAAATTTTTAATTGAGTGCCTATTTTTTTGTAGTTGATCTTACAATTAAATTTGGTTCTAATAGAATTCTCTTTGGAGGATCAACAATATTTTCTTTTGAATTATTAATTTGTTCAAATAATAAATTAGCTAAAATTTTGCCAATTCCATTTTTTGGTTGATTGACACTCGTAAGTTTAATTTGTGGTAAACTAGAGATTCTAATATTATCGAAGCCAATAACACCAATATCTTTGCCAATTTCTATATTATGTTGTTCTAAATATTGTAAAGTACCCAAAGCAATTACATCATTATTTGAAAAAATTGAATCGAATTCAAGGTGCTCATTAAATAATTGCTTAGTTAATTCATATCCGCTTGATATATCAAATCTGCCAAAATAAATTCTTGATGAATCAAATTTTAAATTATAATCAGTAAAAGCTTTTGTAAAACCTTCGTTTCTTTCTATAGCCGCAGCTGATGAGATAGGTCCACTTATAATTGCCGGAGATTTATATCCTGCATCAATTAAATGTTTTGCTGCTTCATAACCACCTTTAAAATTATCAGTACTGACAGAACTAATTTTATTTGTAGCTAGCCAACTTTCATATCCAACTGTTGGAACAACTTGAGTATTAAAAAGAGATGCATTATTGTTATCAACAAAATTTATAATTATTCCATCAACTTGCTTTTGTTGAACGGCATGTATAAAATGTAATTCTTTTTTGCTATCCCAGTTTGATATACATAAAAAAACATCATAATCATTAGCATTTGCTGTTTCAATTATTCCAGTCGTAATTTCTCCAAATACTGGGTTAACAATATCAGGAAATATAACTGCTATAGTTTTTGTAGATCTACTAACTAAACCTCTTGCTATTGAGTTTGGTCTGTAGCCCATATTTTTAGCTGTTTCAATTATTATTTTTCTAGTTTTTTCACTAACACCTTGTTTATTATTTAGTGCCCTTGATACAGTAGAAAAATTTAAATCTAATTTATTTGCAATATCTTTTATAGTAACCATTTTTTTACCTTAATATTATTTTATACTATAAAAATATAATTTTAAATATAAAATAATTAATTAGCATAACTTTTTATCATTAATATATATATTTTTACGAATATGTTTATAATACTTTACAAAATAACAATAATCATAGTATTCTCAATTAAAAAGAGAAAAAATAAAATTGAGAAAAATTCTATAATGAGAAAAAATTAATGCTTGTTAGATACAAAAATGATTCAAAAGGCAATAGCATTCCGTTTGCTAAAATATACACAAAAGATGAACATAAAATTAATCCATCCTTTATTGATAGGGATGCTTTTCGTGCTGTAAAAAAACTTCAATCAACAGGAGCAGAAGCTTATATTGTAGGTGGTGCTGTTAGAGATTTATTATTAAATAAAAAACCAAAAGATTTTGATATTACAACAAGTGCATCTCCAAGACAAATTCATAAACTTTTTTGGAATTCTAGAATCATTGGAAAAAGGTTTAAGCTTGTACATTTAGAATATGGAAATAAAATATTAGAAGTTTCAACGTTTAGATCAGATGAAGAAAGTTTTGGAATTAATAACAATGTTTTTGGTACAGTTGAACAAGATGCAAAAAGAAGAGATTTTAGTATAAATGCATTTTATTATAATCCAATAAATGAACAAGTATTAGATTTTAATAATTCAATGGAAGATTTTAAGAAAAGAAAAATATCTTCAATTATTGATTTGAAAAATAGTTTTTCTGAAGATCCTGTAAGAATGCTTAGAGCTATTAAATATAGTATCTCAACTGATTTTAAACTTAAATTTAATGTTAAACGTGCAATAAAACATAATCAAAGTGAATTAGCTAAAGTTTCAACAAGTAGATTAACTGAAGAAGTTAATAAGATTTTATCATCAGGTTATAGCAGAGATATTTTTATAAAATTGCAAAAATATAAATTACTAGTATATTTATTGCCTTGTTTTAATATTTATGCATCTTTAGATAGAGTACAAAATAGTTTATTAGAATTAGATTATAAAGTTAGACAATATCAAAATGGAGAAACAGAAGAAGTTCAACGAAATACTATGTTATTACATTTAGTAAAAGAACTTATTATCTTTAGTGAAGAAGGTCTTACTCAACGAGAAAGATTTAAAGAAACTTTTAGACAAATAAAAATTCTTATATCTCCTATGACACCAAGTAATTATGAAGTTGAATTATGTTGTGCTCAATTATTAAAGATGAAAGGATTTAGTGTTCCAAAAGGATGTGTTAGACGTCCAAAAACTAGTAATAATATTAACTTTGAAAGAAGAAGAAAATATATTAGTTCTAAAAAAAGATCAAATAAAAAATATGATAACTCAAAGAGAAAGAAAAAGACAACTCAGGCAAAAATTACACCGTCAACTTAATACCATTCTTCCATTTCAATAATAACTCTTGCTATGAAAATTGATCCATATTTTTCAAGTGATTCTGAAATATATTCTTGCAATTCTCCAATAGATGTTTTCATCATATGCTTTGAAGGTATTCTTAATTTAATTGATAAAGAATAACCGCTTTCTAATATTTTTGCATTTAATTTTAAAACCTTTATAGCTGGATCAAATTCATCTAAACAGTGAATAACCATTTGAGTTAAAGCAGCTTCACTAATTACAGTTTTATCAAAACGTGTAAATTCAGGTCTAACAACAGTTTTTTCAAATACGATATTTTTTTTCCATGGCATAAAAATTTTTCTATTAAATAAAATTTTCATTGAATCAATTACAATTTTAGGTGATGTCCTAGTGATTTCTATTGAAGGTACTGGAATTACATGTTTACCTTCAGTAAATCGAACTCTCATAGCTGTATCAATTTCATCTTTTGTTGCAATATCACTAATATTAAAAATTTTTTCAGGTTGTGGTAATGAAAGTCTTGTAGAAATTTTTCTAACCATTTTTTCACTTGTGCCTATTATAAGTATTTTTCTATATCTTTCTTTATTTAGAGCTTGAGATACTTTATTAAAATGATCTTCATTGTCAAAAACAGCTGTTCTAACAGCTGCAATAAACGATTGATCTTGTTTTGCACTTTTCCCAGCTAATAATTTATTACCTTTTATTAATAATCCATCATCAATGATTAAATCTATATTATATTGTTCTGCTAGCATTTTTGATCGATAACTTTTCCCGGTACCGCTTTTACCTACTAAAGCATAAACTTTTGTACCACCAATTTTCCAAAAAGCATATTTAAAAATTCGATTCATGCTTAATATTATACCTTTATAAATTATAATTTAAAACTGTTTTATACAAAAATAA
>CAZPTG010000082.1:0-9374 GCA_964589355.1 uncultured Spirochaetaceae bacterium | reverse complement strand
AGTAATTTTGAGCATAAATTTTTGCACTAGATGTATCATTGTAGATTAAATTTTTTTCTGAATCTAATAGTATTCCAGTAATTAAAGTATGTGTAAAAATAGAAAATATAACAGCAATCATTACTGCAAAAGCTGTTATGGTTGTTCTTTTTTTATAACGAGATATTCCTCTCAGTGCTAATTTAAACATAATTCATCCATTTTTTTACAATTAACTAATGATAAGTTGTAAGTATTTTAAATATTCTATATTTTAACTTTGGTTTAAATGCAGAATATTTTTATTTATACTTAAAAAAAGTATTATATAATTAAACTAAAGTGTTCAAATCTAATTGTCAAATTTTTATTTGAATACTTTGAAAAAAAGGAGGGTTTTATGGTTTTTCATGGATTAATAAAGTCAACATTATTAGATTATCCAAACAAGTTAGCTTGTACTTTATTCACAGGTGGTTGTAATTTTAGATGCCCTTTTTGCCAAAATTCTTCTTTAGTTTTAAATCCCGATAGTGAACCTCTTTTAGATAAAGATGAATTAGAGGCTTTTTTGAAAAAAAGTTCAAGATATTTAGATGGTGTGTGTATTACAGGAGGAGAGCCTTTACTTCAAAAAGATGTAGATAGTTTTTGTAAATATTTAAAAGATTTAGGATATTTAGTTAAATTAGATACAAACGGATCATTTCCTAAAAAACTTAAAAAGTTAATTTCAAACAATTTAGTGGATTATGTTGCAATGGATTTAAAAAGTAGTAAAGAAGGCTATGCTAAGGCTGTAGGTCTAGATACCCTTGATATTAGTTTAATTGAGGAAAGTATAGATATTTTGCAATCCTCAAAAATAGATCATGAATTTAGAACTACTTTAGTTAAAGAACTTCATGGTGAAAAAGAAATTGAGGGAATAGGCAATTGGTTAAGAAAAGATCAAAAATTGTATTTGCAAAAATTTGAAGATCAAGGTTTTAATATAGTAAATAATTTAACAGGTTTTAATGAAAAAGAAATGATATCTATTAAAAACATATTAAAAACTTATATAGATTTTGTTGAACTTAGAGGTATGTAAAAAAACTTATAAACACTATCCATAGTGTAATATAATTTTTTTTACAATGTATATTGCGTATTAATTTTAACTGTGATACACTTATACAAGTTAAAGAATAGAAGAGGTAATAGAGATGTATAAAGTAGCAAAGAGAGATGGAAGTATTGTAGAGTTTGATATAAATAGGATTTCCCTTGCAATTGAAAAAGCTTTTAGAGCTTCTAATCATAATTATAATTCAAGTGTTATTGATTTATTAGCATTACAAACAACTTCAAATTTTGAAGAAAAAGTTGAAAATAATTTAATTACAGTTGAGTCAATACAAGATTCTGTTGAAAATATTCTTCAAGTTTCTGGTTTTGGCGATGTTGCTAAATCTTATATATTATATAGAAAACAACGAGAAAAGATTAGAAATATGCGTTCAACAATTGTTGATTACAAAGATGTTGTTGATGGTTATTTAAGATTAGATGATTGGAGAGTAAAAGAAAATTCAACTGTAACTTATTCAGTAGGTGGATTGATTCTATCCAATAGTGGTGCAATAACAGCAAATTATTGGTTGTCTGAAATATATGATGAAGAAATTGGTAATGCACATAGAAATGGTGATTTTCACATTCATGATTTATCAATGTTAACAGGCTATTGTGCTGGTTGGTCCTTAAACCAATTAATAAAAGAAGGTCTAGGTGGTATTGCAGGTAAAATTACAAGTAAACCAGCAAAGCATTTATCTTCTTTATGTAATCAAATGGTAAACTTTTTAGGAATTCTTCAAAATGAATGGGCAGGTGCTCAAGCTTTTTCTTCTTTTGATACTTATTTAGCTCCATTTGTAAAAGTAGATAACCTCTCTTATGAACAAGTTAAACAAAATATTGAATCTTTTGTTTTCGGTGTTAATACTCCATCACGCTGGGGAACTCAAGCTCCTTTTTCAAATATTACTTTAGATTGGACTGTTCCTTCAGATTTAGCTGATCTTCCTGCCCTTGTTGGTGGTAAAGAGATGGATTTTAAATATAAAGATTGTAAAAAAGAAATGGATATGATAAATAAAGCATTTATTGAAGTATTTATTGCTGGTGATGCTGATGGACGTGGTTTCCAATATCCTATACCAACTTATTCAATTACCGATGATTTTGATTGGTCTGAAACAGAGAATAATAAATTGTTATTTGAAATGACAGCTAAATATGGGACTCCTTATTTTTCAAATTATGTTAATAGTGATATGGATCCAAGTGATGTTAGATCTATGTGTTGTAGATTACGTTTAGATTTAAGAGAATTAAGAAAGAAAAGTGGTGGATTTTTTGGTAGTGGAGAATCAACCGGAAGTATTGGTGTTGTAACTATTAACTTGCCAAGATTAGGATATACTTCTAAATCTGAAGTTGAGTTCTATGAAAAATTAGATTATCTAATGGATTTAGCTGCTAGAAGTCTAAAAGTAAAAAGAAATATAGTTTCAAGATTATTAGATGAAGGTTTATATCCTTATACAAAAAGATATCTTGGAACATTTGATAATCACTTTTCAACTATTGGTTTAGTTGGAATGAATGAAGCATGTTTGAATGCGTCTTGGGTAGATAATAATATTTCAAATGAAAAAGGTAAAAAATTTGCACAAGATGTATTAAATCATATGAGAGATAGATTATCAGATTACCAAGAAAAATATGGTGATTTATATAATCTTGAAGCAACTCCTGCTGAAAGTACATCATATAGATTGGCTTTACATGATAAGAAACATTATCCAGGGATTATCAGTGCAAGTGAAGATGATGATAGACCTTATTATACTAATAGTTCACATCTAGCTGTTGATTATACCTCAGATGTTTTTGAGGCATTAGAACATCAAGATGATTTGCAAACTCTTTATACTTCAGGAACAGTTTTTCATTCCTTTATAGGTGAAAAATTGACAACTTGGAAAGAAGCTGCATTGATGGTAAAGAAAATTGCTGATAATTTTAAACTACCATATTATACAATAAGTCCTACATACTCTATTTGTCCTGTTCATGGCTATATTGCAGGAGAACATTATACTTGTCCAAAATGTGGTGGTGATGCAGAAGTATATAGTAGAATAACAGGATATTATAGACCTGTTCAAAACTGGAATATTGGTAAAAGTAAAGAATTTGAAAAGAGAACTGAATATAATTTTAAAAAAAGTGTTTTAGATAATAGTGAACGTAAAAAGGAAAAAGATAGCAAGGATAATAAAAAACAAGTTAATATTGTAGACTCAATTATGCTTTTTACAACACCAACTTGTCCAAATTGCAAAATTGCAAAACGTTTTTTAGATGAAGCAGGAATAATATACGAAGTAGTAGATGCAACTGCAAATATTGATTTAGCAAAAGAATTTTCTATTATGCAAGCACCAACATTAGTATGTGTAAATGATGGTGAGATAAGTACTTATACTAACGCTTCTGCAATAAAAGCGTATTGTGAGAAAAGAGCTTAATATAAATTTTATTAATTAAGATGGGGTGAAAAAATAAAAAAATTCTTGCCATATTGATAATGATGTCTTATGATATAGTTACTAAAGATTATGTCTTTGTGTTTCTAAATGGAACAGGAATGGAAGTTATAAGAAGAATTTTCTTATAGAAAGTTAGGTCTCCAAATAGTTAACATATTCCATTGGGGAGAGTTTTTATAGCTCTCTCCTTATTTTTTGCCCTTATCTATTGATGAAATTTGAATCTAACTATATATTAATTCTAAACATTATAAGGAATAAGCGTATGATAGTATGTAAATTTGGTGGAAGTTCAGTTGCTAGTGCTACACAACTAGAAAAAGTAAAATCTATTGTTGAATCAAATTCAGATAGAAAAATTGTTATTGTTTCTGCTCCAGGAAAACGAGATAGTTCGGATACAAAAGTTACGGATTTACTTTATTCTTGCTGTGAAGAAGTAAAAGAATTTGGTAATTGTGATAATTCTTTTTGCAAAATAGAAAAACGTTTTATCGAAATATTAAATGATTTAAATTTATCTACAGAAAAAATGCAAAAAGCATTAAATGAAATTAAAAGTACAATAAATTTAAATGCTGATGAAAATTATGCTGCATCAAGAGGCGAATATTTAAATGCTATTGTAATTGCTCAATACTTTAATTTTGAGTTTGTCGATGCCGCTAAATTAATTGTTATTAATGAAAATGGTTATGTCGATGATTCAACATGGTCAAATATTGAATCAAAATTAGATCCTAATAAAAAATATATAATACCAGGTTTTTATGGTAGAAATAAAGATGATGTTATTACTACCTTTTCAAGAGGTGGTTCAGATATAAGTGGAGCTATTTTAGCAAAAGCCATGAAAGCCTCTGTGTATGAAAATTGGACAGATGTTGCTGGTTGCTATAATGCAGATCCTAGATTTATAAATAATGCTTATCCTATCGAAACTATGACTTATACAGAAGTAAGAGAATTATCTGCTTTTGGTGCAAGTGTATTCCATGCTGATGCGATTGCACCTGTAATGGAAGATGGTATAGCAATTAACATAAAAAATACAAATGAAAGTTCTGCAAAAGGAACAATGATTGTAGATTCAAAGGATGAAAATGGACCTATTGGTGTTTCAAAAAAATCATCTTTTTCAAAATTATCAGCTAGAAAATTAATGCTTTATAAAAATAAAGGCTTGATTACTAGAGTTAATGAAATATTAAAATCTTATGGTATTAATCCTGAATTTGCTACTCAAGGAGTTGATTCATTCTCTATCCTTTTTGATAATTCTTCAGTTTCTGAAAAGACAATAGATAATATTAAAAAAAGTTTTTTTGATGATTTAGAAATAGAAAATTTAACTGTTGAAAATTCTTTAGCAGTAGTTGGTGTTGTAGGTCAAAATATTAGTGAAAATTTGAATGTTTTAACAAAATGTTATAATATTTTAGATAATATTAATATTAAAGTTTATCAAAGTTCTTTAGGTGCAAGTTCTTTTTCAATATATTTTGTTGTTGATGAAGTAAATTCTAAAAAAGCAGTAGAAGAAATTTTTAATCAATTATTTTAATTAACTTTAACCAAAATAATTCTAATCTAGAGCACTCTTTGTAGTAAAAAACATAGGGTGCTTTTTTAGTTAATAAAAGATTATAAAATTACTTGTTGATATTTTATTTTAATTAATTTAGATTTAAAAAAATTAAGGCTGTTCTTTTTGAACAGCCTTATAAAACATAAATAATGTATATTATTTATTAATAGTAAGTTCAGTTTCCATATCAAAGTATTTAGCTTTTCCCATAGTAGGAAGAAGAGAAACTTTGTCATCAGGGCGAACTTCAAACTTAGGATCAATTTTACCAATTACTTGGGCTTTAGATGTAGAAACATAAACATGAGTTTCACTACCTAAAGGTTCTACAACAGATACACTACCTATAATAGTTGAATCTTTTACAGGTTTTTCACTGTATTGTACATCTTCTGGACGTATTCCAGTTGTAATAGTTTTACCAACATAACTCTTTAATAGTTTTGCTTGTTTTGCTGTTACTTTTAATCTGAAAGTACCTTCGTTAACAAAGATATCATCGCCTTCAGCTTCAACTTTTGTTTCAAGGAAGTTCATTGGTGGTGATCCAATAAATCCAGCAACAAATTTATTAACTGGTTCATTATAAAGTTCTAATGGTTTACCAATTTGCTGGATAATACCAAATTTCATAACAACGATTTTGTCGGCCATAGTCAAAGCTTCAACTTGGTCGTGAGTAACATAAATCATTGTAGCTTGTAATCTGTGGTGTAATCCAGAAATTTCTGCTCTCATCTGTACACGCAGTTTTGCATCAAGGTTCGATAAAGGTTCATCGAACAAAAATACTTTTGGTTGACGAACTATAGCACGACCTACAGCAACACGTTGTCTTTGACCACCTGATAATGCTTTAGGTTTTCTCTCTAATAATTCTTCAATGTCTAGAATTTTTGCTGCTTCACGAACTCTTTGCTCGATTTCAGCCTTGTCAAATTTACGAATTTTCAGACCAAAGGCCATATTATCGTAAACTGTCATGTGTGGATAAAGTGCATAGTTTTGGAATACCATTGCAATATCTCTATCTTTAGGTGGTACATCATTAACTAAATTACCATCAATTAATAATTCCCCAGAAGTGATATCTTCCAAACCAGCGACCATTCTTAGTGTGGTAGATTTACCACATCCAGAAGGACCTACTAGGACCACAAACTCTCTGTCTTCAATATCAATGTTAACGGAATCAACAGCTTTGACGTTACCATCGTATATTTTACAGATGTTCTTAAGATTTACAGTTGCCATAAAAAGCTCCTATATTTATTTTATTTGAGTTAATCTTAACTTTAAAAATCATAAATGTCAAATTATTTATTTTAAAATTAGTTAGATTTTTGTAATTATCACTTGAATTATACAATCATTGGAAACGATAATTTTACTATACATCCTTTTTTATCTGTTCTGTTGTTAATAGATATTGCACCTTTATATTTTGTAATTATGCCATAAACAAGAGATAATCCTAATCCTGTGTTAACACCGTTGTGAGATTTTGTTGAGTAAAAAGGCGTAAAATAATCTTTGCTTTCATCTATTCCTAATCCAGTATCTTTTATTATTAATTCACTATTATTATTTTTTTGATAGATTGTTATTTCAATTTCACCATCTTTTTTTATTGATTCAAAACTGTTTTTAATAATATTTAAAATCGCTTGTTTTAATTCATTTTCATTAATAAAAACTATGCTATTTAAAGAATTTTCATATAATTTGATTGTAATATTTTTTAATTTTGCATTTAGTTTTAATAAATCAACCATTTCTTTTATTAAATCATTTAGATTTACTGTCTCTACAGTTACTTTATCAAGACTCGAAAAGTTTTGGAGATTACTAATTATTTTTGTTATATAATCAACTTGTTTTGAAAGTTTGTTTACAATTTTTAATAGATCTGGTTCATTATATCGAAATTTAATGTTTGTTAGGTAATTGCTTATTATTTCTAAAGGATTGTTTATTTCGTGAGCAACTCCAGCTGATAAAAGACCAATTGAAGAGAGTTTTTCTGATAATTGATTGTTTTGTTGCATTGAATCATATTCAGTAATATCATAAAAAATAATCATAGCACCTATTTTTTCGTTTTCATCATATATAGGAGAATAGTGTACATTATAAATACCATTGATTTCATTTATAGAAATAGATAAATGGAATATTGTGCTTTCATCAGAGTTATTAACAAGGTTCATCACTAAGCTAATAGTAGCTTCATTTGTATTATTTAATAATAATTCTCCTGGTTTATCTAAATATTCTGATGCATTTATTTTGAAATTATTTATGAAATATTTATTAGCTAATTTTAAAATCTTGTTATTATTTAATATTATTAAATTTACAGGTAATGTTTCTAAAATTGCTTCATTATATTTAATTAAATGATAAAAAGAATTGATTTCATGCTGAAAAAGAGGTTTTTCAGAAAATTGAGTATAGGCCATTTTAATTATCTGCATTTTTCCAATACTTTGTATGTTTTCAGTTATAATATTTTTCCCATTTCTAATAACAGAAATTGTATCTGCAATATCATAAATCCAGTCAATTTTGTGGGTCATAATAATAATTGAACAACCATTTTTTTTCATTGATATTAATTGATTTTTTAGAATTGAAAAGTCTTTTGCTGATATTTTATCAAGAGATTCATCTAATATTAATAGTTTGGGAGTAGTTTTTATTTTTGCTAAAATCGCAACTAAGGCTTTTTCTGAAAGAGATAGGTTTTTTGTAATTTGACTAGAATCTATATCAAATCCTAATTCTTTTATACAATTATTGGATAAATTTTGGATTTTAGTTTTAAGATTTAAAGAAAAAAATGGTGATTTTTTATCACAAAAAAATAAATTCTCAGCAACAGTAAAGTAAGGGTTTAATAATAATTGTTGGTGAACAAATTGAATGCCATTATTTTTTGCAAATTTTGTTTTGATAAAAGGATACTCTTTTTTATCATAAATAATAGTCCCTGATTTAGGTTTTTCTAATCCGCTTAGTAATAGCCCAATACTAGATTTACCTGCACCATGTTCACCAATAAGGGCATGAATATTCCCTTTTTTAAAGTTAATATTGATATGATCTAAAGCTTTTACCGCATTATAATTTAAACTTACATTTTTAATTTCTACTATATTCTCATTCATCAATTACTATTCCATATTTTTTTAATTTTAAATAAAGAGTGTTTCTACTCATTTTTAAATATTTAGCAGTTTCTGTTTTATTATTGTTGTTTTTCACTAAGATTTTTTTTATTAATTCTTTTTCTCTTTGTTGTATAATACTTAGAGAATCTTTCTTTTTGTTTTCATAAAGTTCAAAACTAGGTGGTAAATCTTCAATTTGAATATCTTCGTCTTGTGAAATAGTTGCAGCATATAAAAGAGCATTTTTTAATTCTCTTATATTTCCTGGCCATTGATAATTTTCAAAGACTTGACGAACTTCATCAGTTAATCTTTTTTTAGGTGATTTTGTATTATTACTTATCTCAAGGAGAAGCGATTCAATTAAATCATCCATATCTTCTTTTCTATTTCTTAAAGCAGGGAGTCTTAATAAACCACCGTTTAATCGATAAAATAAGTCTTCTCTAAAAGTTTTTTCTTTGACCATTTTTTCTAAATCTTTATTAGTAGAAGCAATAAATCTTACATTTATTTTTATAGTTTTTTTACTGCCAATTCGTCTTACTTCTTGATTTTGAATAACTCTTAATATTTTTGCTTGAAGAGTAGTGGGCATATCTCCAATTTCATCTAGTAATAAAGTTCCATTGTTTGCTTGTTCAAAAACACCAATATAGTCGCTTTCAGCTCCTGTGTATGCTCCTTTTTCATGACCAAATAATTCATTGTCTAACAAAGCTTCAGGAAAAGCCGCACAGTTAATCTTAATAAACTTTTCACTGATTCTATTAGAATTTTTATATATATAGTCAGCTAAAAGTTCTTTTCCACATCCATTTTCTCCTATGATAAGCATAGAAATATCTGATGCTGCTAGTTTTTTTGCTCTAGTAATTATTTTGCTAAAAGAGAAATTTTTGCTAGAAAATAGGGGGAAATCTTCTTTTAATCTATTTTTTAATTTTTCATTTTCTTTTTTGTATTTTATATGTTCTGTAGCAGCATCGATTCTTGTGCAAAGTGTATTGAAATTTATGGGTTTTTTTACAA
>CAZPTG010000081.1:2429-9482 GCA_964589355.1 uncultured Spirochaetaceae bacterium | reverse complement strand
TCATATGATATCAAAAGTTTTATCTGTCAGCATTTAGTTTATCGAATGTTTTAAATAAGAAAATTGTACCGGCAACAGCTATAAGAGCAAGTAATATACCAAGGGCTGGTTTTCCGTAAATGAAACTTCCTATGGAGAAAAGAGAGCTGTAAATCGCAACTATGCCAATGAAAACTGAAAGTATTTGCAAAGGCATTTCCCATTTTCTTCCAATGTCTTTTTCATCAATGATCATTACACCATCCCTGGTTGCATCATCCACTACCTTCTTCCATCCCGGTCCTCCCGGTCGTGTCCGCCTGTAAAATGTTCTCAGGGTTTCTTTACTTTCCGGGTTGGTGAGGTAAGTTGTAAGTATCCATACAATTGTGGTAATAACAACTGCAATAAGAAGCTTTGAAGTAAATACATCAAGTACCCAGAATTGTACTACATCATCAGGTATGAAGAAGACAAGGACTATTGCCGAAACCGTTGCAGCAATCATTGCTGCAATTTCAGTCCATGCATTTATTCTCCACCAGAACCATCTAAGGAGATAGATTGCTCCGGTGCCGGCTCCGGATAGCAGAAGGACGTCAAATGCTTGTGTGGCATTGTTAAGGAAGAAAAGGGATAATAAACCGGCTATGACCATCAGTGATACCGTTGTTATCCTACCAACCGCAACCAGTTCTTTTTCCGGTGCATCCGGCTTTACAAATCGACGGTAGAAATCATTTACAACATATGAGGATCCCCAGTTAAGATGTGTACCTATTGTTGACATGTATGCAGCAATTATTGATGCTGTTACCAGCCCCAGCCAACCGGGGTTGAGTTTTGAAAGCATCACGGGATAAGCAATATCATCCTTAAGATATGTTTCAGAAATAGAATTATTTAATAAAGCTTATAAGCTTGTTGGAGCAAAAGAAGAAGAAGTTATAACAAAGCATATTATGGATAGTTTATCTGCAGTCAAAGAAATTGAAAAATATATTAATGATGATTCTATAATTTGTGATGTGGGCTCTGGGGCAGGTCTTCCAGGAATACCCTTAGCAATTTATTTTGAAAATAATAATTTTGCTTTAATTGAGAGAATGAATAGGAGAGTTAATTTTTTATTTAATGCAACAGTTGCGCTTAAAATTAATGATAGAGTAAAAATAATTGCAGAAGATTTAAAAGATGTTGATAAAAAATTCGATATTGTAACATTTAGAGCATTTCATCCTTTATTTGATATAGTTGATGATATAGATAAAATTACAGATAAAGATTCTATTATATGTGCATATAAAGCAAAAAAAGATAGTGTTGATGCTGAGATAGAAATACTAGAAAATGAGTGCAAAAGTAAATGGAGTTATGAATATGTAAATTTAGATGTTCCCTTTATAGATGCTCCTAGAATGTTATGCATATTGAAAAAGAAGTAAAAATAATAAAAAAGGATCAACTAAGAACCTTTTTTATTAGATAACATTTGTAATTTTAATATACAATTAAAGGTCGAAGAAATCCTAAATTTATGATATTATAAAACAAATTAGGGCTTGAGAAAATTAAAAATAAAAAAAATAAAAACAAAAAAAATAAAAATAAAGAAAAAAATAAAGAAAAAAATAAAGTTGATAAAAAAGTGGTATCTAAGAGTTTTAAAAATAAATTATCTCTAAGTATAGCTATATTTTCTTTAATTTTTTCAATATTGCTTATTTCATCAATTCTAATAGTTTATTTTAATAAACCTATTTCACTTGTTAACTATTCTATTATTTTTTCAGTATTCTTTTCTAAATATATATCTTTTGTAAAATATAACACATTGTTTTTGATTCCTACAGCAATTGCTATTTTTATATCAGCTTTAATGATTTTATCATATAGAAGAAATAAACCTTATTCATATATAAAATTAGCTATTTTTATTTTGTTTTCATATAGTTTATATTTAATAACTTTAAAGGCAAGCAATATATCTTTCCCTAATTTTTTAGAAAAAAGTGTTTTAAATCCACAATTAACTTCATTACAGATTTCTTTTAGATTATTTTTGTCTTTAATTTTTGAATTAATTTTATTTATTATTCTTAGACCTATTTGTGATTATTTAAATGATAAGCGAATGAAAAGATTAAATAATAAGCCTAAAGTTAAAAAAGATACAAAAGTTGATAGAATAAAAGATATTGATGAAGAAAAAAATAATCATGATAACGAGATAAAAATAAAAACAAAAACTAATAAAAGTGATTTAGGTATAGAATTTCCACGACCTATCGATGTTCCAAATTTGACTTTCTTAGATTACACTAAAATTGATAATGATATTAATGTAGAACAAGAGCCTATAAATGTTGAAAAATATGAATCAAAAACTGAGAAAATTAAAAGGGAAATGAATCAAACAAATAAAGATATCAATTCTCCTTATACAATATCTTTAGAAACTCTTCGAATTGCAAAAAAGAATGTTGAAGAGAAAATGAATAAAATAAACACTCCTCAACAAATAAAAAAGCCAAAACCAAAACCAAAAGCTAATAGTGATAAAAGTTCTTTAGATTTAAAATCAGTTATAAATGAAAGGCTAGAAAATTCAAACAATGATTATAATTATCAAAAAAAAGATGATAAGAAGATACAAGAGAGCGAAAGTTTAGCTGTTAGAGCTTATAGGGAAAAAGAAGCTAAAGAGGCAAAAGAAAAAGTATCTAGCATTTATAATTTAAACTCGCATAATAATAATTCAACTAAAAATATAGAAAGAAAAGATAATAGAGAAAAAAATAATGAAGATAACTCAATAAAAAACATCATGCAAAGTGGTTTTTTAGTTAAAGCTACACAAGAGAATTCTCTAAAGAAAGAAATAAATGACTTAGTTAATACATCAGAATCTAAAAAAACACAAACAAATTCAATTATAGATGAGATTAATAAAAACGCAAAAGAACACAAGCATCATATTATTAAAGATGATGAAATAGATGATATACCTTTTAATGATTCAGCTAAAGATATGTCCTCATCTCTTTTTTCAAATAGTGGAAATAATAATTTTTATGATGAACTAAAAGAAAATGAGATACCTTCAGATAATTATTATAGTAGTGCAAAACCAGTTGAAAATGCCGAATTAGTAGATGAAAAAGAAGAAAATGTAAAAACTTATGAAGATAATGAAGATTTGGAATCTGCTGTTGCGGGGTTATCTTGTTCCTCTTTTGTAAACCCTACTAGTTTAACATATAATTTTCCTCCATTAAGTTTATTAGATGATTATCCCGTTTCTCAAGAGAAAATAGATGATGCTACAAAAGAGAAAGCTGAAATATTAATTGAAACATTATCTCAATTTAAATATGATGTTAGCTTAAGAAGTATTGTTAAAGGACCTTCTGTAACAATGTTTGAAATAGTTCCTAAAAAAAGTATAAAAGTTAATTCTATTACATCATTGAGAGATAATATAGCAATGAATTTAAAAGCTAAAAAGGTAAGAATTTTAGCACCAATACCTGGTCAAAGTGCAGTTGGTGTTGAAATACCAAATGATTTTAGAGAAAAAGTTGGTTTTAAAGAAGTATTAAATAGTTTTGAAAATACTCATTTATCTATACCTATGGCTATGGGTAGGAATTTGTATGGCGAGTGTATTTCTTTTGATGTTACAACATCCCCTCACATGTTAATAGCAGGATCAACAGGTTCAGGTAAAAGTGTTTGTGTAAACTCTCTTATTTGTTCAATTCTTTATTCTAAGACTCCAAGAGATATAAGATTAATAATGGTAGATCCAAAAGTTGTAGAATTAACAATATATAATGATATTCCTCATTTATTAACTCCTGTAATTACTGAGCCAAAAAGAGCTTTAAAAGCATTAGATTTTTGTATTGATGAAATGGATAGAAGAAATAAAATGCTTGCTAAAATGAGCGTTAGGAATATAAAGAGTTATAATAAAAAGATAAAAGAGCAAAAGATTGCAAAAGAAAAGATGCCTTATATTGTTGTTATTATTGATGAATTTGCTTCTCTTATGAGTATTGCAGGTAAAGAATTAGATGAAAAAGTTTCAAGACTTACAGCTATGAGTAGAGCTGTTGGTATCCATTTGGTATTTGCAACACAAAGACCTTCTGTCGATGTAATCACTGGCGTTATAAAAAATAACCTTCCAACGAGAGTTGCTTTTGGAGTAACTTCTACTCAAGATTCAAGAACTATAATTGGAACATCTGGAGCTGAAGATTTGCTAGGTAAAGGAGATATGCTTTTCAGTGCAAATGGTAAAGCTGTTGTTAGGATGCAAGGAGTATTTTTATCTGATGAAGAAGTTGAAGATATAGTTGAATTTGCAAAAAAACAAGAAAATCCAGAATATATAGATGAATCTTATTTTGAAGATTTATATGAAGAAGATAATAGTGAAAATTATTCATCTAATAATGAATATGATGATTTATGGGATGCTGCTTTACAAATCGCTTATGAAAGAAATGGAACATCTGCTTCTTATTTACAAAGACGATTAAGAATTGGATATAATAAAGCAGCAAGCATAGTTGAAGCTATGGAAGAAGAAGGAATCCTTGGGCCGCCAAATGGTAGTAAGCCTAGGGAACTAATAAAATATCAATAACTAAAGAAGGGATATATAATGTTCAAAGAACATGCAGTAAAGAACGGTGATATTGTAAAAGTTGAAGATGCCGTTGTAAATGTCACATACAGAGAAGTTCAGTTTAGTTTTTCAGTTTATGAATCAATTTCTATTGTTAATAAGAGAGCTATTTTTTTAGAGGATCACATTACACGATTGTTTAATTCATGCGTTGGAATTAGACTTCGTCATCCATTTAGGAGAAGTCAAATAAAGCAAAGTATTATAGATTTAATTAAAATTGATAATGTAGAGAAAGCAACAATGAGAATTTTAATAATTGGAGGATCTTCTCCACAATTATTTATCACATATACAGATAAGCTATCATATCCTCAAAGTTATTATAATCAGGGTGTAAGTGCATCAATTTATGAAGGAGAGAGAATTTTTCCGAAATTTAAGACAAGTAACTTGTTATTAAGCTATATTGCTTTAGAAGATGCTAAAACACGTGGTTGCTTTGAAGCTATATTAGTTAATCCTGATGGGTATTTATTAGAAGGGACACGATCTAATTTTTATGGCTTTAAAAATAATAAACTTTATACCGCACAAAATGAAAAGGTTCTTGAAGGAATAACAAGAACTAGAATTTTAGAAGCTGCAGAAGATTTAGGTATTGAAGTAGTAATGAGAGCTCCATTGTTAAAAGAAATTAGAAACAAAGCTTTTGATGAATTATTTATTTCTTCAACTTCCATGGCAGCTATGCCTGTTAGAGAATTAGATGAAATTTCTTTTGAAGGAAATTATAATAGAACTTTATCATTGATGAAGATTGTCAGAGAAAAAGAAAAATATGATAGGTAATTTGTAACATAAAATAGTCTATTCTTGTAATAATAATAAATTTATATTACTCTTTGCTTGATTTTAGAGAAAATATTCCTAATAAGGTGACATATAAATGAAATTTACACAATTACCTTTTCATAAAAATGTATTAAAAGGTATCAACAATGCGGGCTTTAGTGAGTGCACAAAGGTTCAAGAAAAAGTATTGCCAATAAGTTTAGAAAATAAAGATTTAATGGTTCAATCGAAAACAGGTTCAGGGAAAACTGCAGTATATTTGTTAACAATTTTACAAAGAATTGCAAATTCAATTGAAAATAATAAACCTTTAGAAAAGGCTTTAATAGTAGCTCCTACAAGAGAATTAGCTGTACAAATAAAACAAGATGCAAAATTATTGTGCTCTCAATTAAATGTAAGAGTTGGTGTTTTTTATGGCGGAGTTGGTTATGAGAAGCAAGAGAAAGAATTAAAAGAGTGTGATATATTTGTAGGAACTCCAGGAAGATTGTTAGACTTTCAAAAGAGTAAAAAAATAGATTTTAAAAAGTTTGATATTTTTGTTTTAGATGAAGCTGATAGAATGTTTGATATGGGTTTTTATCCAGATGTAAAAAAAATGTTTTCATTATTAAAAGAAAAAACTAGTAGACAAACGGTGTTATTCTCAGCAACTTTAAGTTTAAGAGTAAGAAACTTAGCTTGGGAATATATGAACAATCCTGTAGAAATTGAAGTTGAACCTGAAGAAATTTGTGTTGATAAAATTAAGCAAGAATTATATCACGTATCAAAGGATGAAAAATTTAATCATTTTCTATATCTAATGAAGAGAGAAAATACAGATAATGCACTAATTTTTACTAACACTAAGGCTAAAGCAATAGAAATATCTAAACGTCTTAGTTTAAATGGATATAGTACCAAGTATTTAATGGGTGATATGAGTCAATCAAAAAGACTTAGCACCATAAAAAGAATGAAAGAAGGAAATATCAAATATTTAGTTGCAACTGATGTTGCTGCTAGAGGATTACAAATTGACGATTTAGAATTAGTTGTTAATTATGATATTCCTGAAGATTATGAAAGTTATGTTCATAGAATTGGAAGAACAGCAAGAGCTGGGAAAACAGGAAAAGCAATAACTTTAGCATGTGAAGAATTTATCTATGGATTAGAACCTATTGAAAAATATATTGAAATGAAAATTCCGGTTGAATGGGTAGATGAAGATGAATTAAAAGATGTTGAAGATAAATCTAAAGATTATAAATTTAGAGATTTAGTAAGTCAAAAAGAATATGCTTCAAGAAATCCAAAGAATAGGAATAGTTCTTCTAATAACCAAAGAAACAATAAAAGACCAAATAATAAAAATAGAAGTTTTGATAAATCAAAAAATTCTAATAGATCCCATTCTAATACAGCTAATAAAAATATAAAGAACAAAGATTCTAATTATGATAATAAGTCTAATAAAAAGATTTCTAATTATGATAACAAATCCAATAAAAAGACTTCTAATTATGATAACAAATCTAATAAAAAGACTTCTAATTATGATAACAAATCTAATAAAAAGACTTCTAATTATG
>CAZPTG010000081.1:0-2329 GCA_964589355.1 uncultured Spirochaetaceae bacterium | reverse complement strand
ATAACAAATCTAATAAAAACACATCTAAAATGCAAAATAAAAAAGGATACAATGAAATTAGACATTTATCAATTGAAGAGCGTTTGAATTATTATAAAACATTATATGGTGATGATAATGTTTTAGAAAAAAAATCAACAGCTAATGAGAAAAAAGTACCTCTTGAAAAAGGTCAAAAACCTGCTAAAATAGATGTTTCAGAAACAAAAAAGGTAAATGATAAAAGACCTAGTAAAAATAAAAAAGCAGAAAAAGTTAAAGAAAAAGGGTTGTTTGGGAAATTATTTTCTAAAATTTTAAAAAAATAACCTTGTTCAATAGAGATAGATAGATTATTTTGTAACTGTAATAATAATTAAATGGAAAGATAAAATTATGAAATATATACATTATTTTTTTGTTGGAATTTTG
Source organism: uncultured Spirochaetaceae bacterium (assembly GCA_964589355.1). Lineage (GTDB taxonomy): Bacteria > Spirochaetota > Spirochaetia > Sphaerochaetales > Sphaerochaetaceae > Pleomorphochaeta. The sequence goes on along the minus strand of CAZPTG010000081.1, from coordinate 1,918 downwards.
TTTTTTATTGGAGCTTTATTAGCTACAATATTTGGCATTATTCCTGCTAATATTCTTGGTTTATTAGGTTTTAAAAAGGCTCATGATAAAATATATTGGACTTGGGCTCCCTTTTTAGCAAATTTTGTTATTTGGCTATTGAACTATAGAGTTCATATAAATGGTTTAGAAAATTTAGATAAAGATAAATCAAATGTATGTTATATAGCTAATCATCAAAGTCTAATTGATATTTGTTTAATAGTTGGAAAGTTAAAAGTAAAAGCAGCACCAATTGCTAAAATTGAAGTATTGAAAGCTCCTTTTGTAGGGTCTTTTGCAAAAGGTGTTGGAACAATCCTTTTAGATAGGAAAAGTCCAAAATCATCAATTAAAGCGATACTAGATGGAACAAATGAATTAAAAAAAGGGAAATCTGTAATAATATTCCCAGAAGGTACTAGAAGTAAAAATGGTAAGTTAGGCCAATTTAAAGCTGGAAGTTATAAAATGGCTATCAGAGCTCGAAGTACAATTGTTCCAATAGTAATTCAAGGCACAAGAAGTGGTTTTGAATATAAGAAAGGTTTTCATAGATATGATTGTTATTTAAATATTCTTGAAAATAAGAGTGCTAAAGATTTATCTAAGGATGATCAAAAAGAATTACCTTTTATTATTTCTTCTAGAATAGAAGAAGAATATTATAAATTACCTAATCCTAAATATTAAAATGTTAGCTATAGATATAAAAAATTTAGCATTTAAATATAAGAGTTGGACATCAAAAGAATTAGATAATGTTTTTTATGATTTAAATTTAAGTGTTAAGGAAAGTGAAAAAGTTCTCATTTTAGCTAATAGTGACGAAGGAAAGACTACATTATCAAGATTATTATCAAATTTGTTAACAAAGTTTATTCCAAGCACAATTTTAGGTAAAATTAATATTTTTGATAAAAGTATTGAAAGTTATGAGCCTTATGAATTAGTTGATAAAGTTTGTTATGTTTCTCAAAATCCAATGGAAATGTTTATAACAACAACTGTTGAAAATGAAATTGCTTTTCCCTTTGAAACTTTGGGCATTGATAGAAATATAATTGTTGAAAGAGTGAATAAGACAATTGATGAATGGGGTCTTGAAAAATATCGTGATGTATCACCTTGTGAATTATCAGGAGGTGAGAGAAAAAGATTATTGCTTGCAATAACTTTTGCCATTAACTCAAAGATAATACTTTTAGATGAAGCTTTTGATGATTTAGATAAAAAATATCGTGATTTATTATCAGAAAAAATAAAAAATTGTGATAAGACAATAATAGTATTTAGCGCTAGGTATTTAAATCAATTTGATAATATATTTAATAATATATATGTTTTAGAAAATAAAAAAATATCAAATAATGAAAATTATTTAGAAAAATTTACCCATCAAGATATTCATTATTATTTAAATAATTCTAGATTATTGAAAGATAAAAAATATAGAAAAGAAAGTATTATAATAGATAAAGAAAAATTTCTTGTTAATAATTTAGAAATTGAAAGAGTAAGAGAAAGTTCTTCTAGCAATAATTTTAAATTAATTTGTAAGGATTTTTCAATTGAAACTGGTGAAATCGTTAGGTTAGTAGGTAATAATGGTAGTGGTAAATCTACTTTAAGCAGGATACTTTGTGGATTAGATACTCCGATTTCTGGTGATATTTTACTAAATTCAAAAAAGGTAGAACAATCAGTTTTACAAACTAAAATAGCATATCTTTTTCAGAATCCTGATTTACAAATATTTTTACCAACTGTTTATGAGGAATTAGCTTATGGTCTTGAGAACAGTTTTAATTTAAAGTCAAAAGTGGTTAAAGATAAAGTAAAAAAGTGTGCAGATCTTTTTAATTTAGAATTAGATGCAACTCCGTCAACAATGAGTTTT
>CAZPTG010000080.1:0-9785 GCA_964589355.1 uncultured Spirochaetaceae bacterium | reverse complement strand
CAGTGTCGCCTGAACCAAATCCACTGTATAGGTAGGCGAAGAAATCTCATCATCTACTACACGCAGAATATCATTTTTCTGACTCCACCCAATGACCTTTTTGAGAAAATTCTGATCCCCATCTCCAAACAGCCAACTAACTCTAATCAGATAACCTTTTTGTGCGATAGAGAAAAACTTTCAAAAGTCATACACAAAAAATATAAGGGTATACCAGTTTTTGGTTCTGGAGATTTATTTGAACCAAAAGATGGTTTAAAAATGTTAAAAGAAACAAATGTGGATGGTCTAATGTTTGCACGTGGTGCTATTGGCAACCCATGTATATTTGAACAAACAAAAGTTCTTATACAAACAGGATTAGAAACTTATCCAACACAAATAAATGAAAGAGTTAATTTAATAAAAGAACAACTAGATTTAATGTGTTCTTTCCATAGAGAAGACGTAGCTTTTAGAGAAATGAGAAAACACTGCTGTGCTTATCTAAAAGGAATTAGAGGTTCATCAAAAGTAAAACAACTATTAATGAAGGCTAATAATAAAAAAGACTATATTGATGCTTTATCTTTATTGGCATAAACTATAAGATAAATGATAAATATACGAATATTGACCCTATCATTATGATAATGCTATCTTAAAAAAAATAAGGGGGATCTATAATGAGATTACTAGTATTAGGCTCCGGAGCAAAAGATCACGCAATGACTTGGTTTTTTTCTCAAAGCAAACTTATAAATGGATTATATGTTGCTCATGGAAATATCGGGACAGAGGGAATTGCTGTTAATTTAAAATATGTTAATCCGTCTTCTCCTGAAAGTGTTTATAGAGCATGTTTATTACATAATATAGATACAGTTTTTATTGGAACAGAAGCTCCTTTATTAACAGGAGTTGTAGATTTTTTAAAAGAAAAAGGTATTACAGTTTTTGGAACACCATCACACTGCCTTAAATTAGAAAATGATAGAGAATATGCAAAAGATTTCTCTAAAAAAAATAATATACAAACTCCTTATCACAAGCTCTTTAAAGACTACAATTCTTTATCGAAATTTTTAAATAAAAATGAAGGATCTAGATACGTTATAAAAAGTAATGAACAAGCTCCTAGCAGAGTTATGATTGATAGTGATGACAAAAACGCTCTGCTTTCTTTTGCAAAAGAACTACTTAAAAATACCCCAATAATTTTAGAAGATCATATTGAGGGTATACCATTAACAATAACTCTTTTTATTGATAAAAAAGGTCATTTAACCTTACCATTTTGTAGTGAATATACAAAAACTGAAGAAGGTGGACTTCCCACAGGGGGAATGGGGGCAATTTGTCCAGTTCCTATTTCAAAAGATATAAAAAAGGATATAAATGATAAAATCATAGATCCAGTTCTAAATGGAATGAAAAATGAAGGATTATTATATAGAGGAGTTTTAACTCTATCTATTATTTTACATAAAACTAAAGGCCCAATGTTAGTAGATTATCATGTTAGATTGAATGATCCTGCAACTCAAGCAATTATTCCATTAATTAAATCTGATGCAGTTTCAATTTATGAAGCAATCAATAATGATTCAATTAATGATTTTAATTTGGAATTGAGCAATGACACATGTACTGCTATTGTAATTGCAAGCGAAGGTTATCCTGGAAAGCCTAAAGTAAAAAAAGAAGTAGCTCCTATTTCCTCTCCTCTATTATTTAATACTTTTAGTAAAGATTTTCCTTTATTCTTCTATGGAAAAGTAGAAAGAGAAGGTTCTAAATATATTACTACCGGAGGAAGGTGTGTTACAATTGTAGGTCGTTCAAGTAATATTATAAAAGCAGGTGAAGAAGCCTATAAAGCTATTAAACATATAAAATTTGATGGTATGTGGTATAGAAAAGATATTGGAATTAAATTTTATGATATTTGCAACTAATTTATTTAGTATTAATTAAAAGATTAAATAAGCTGATGAATCAAAATATTGAACATCAGCTTATTTTTTATTTTATCTAAATTTTTATTTATTGAAATGTCTACGAAATTCATAAAGCAAAATACCTGTAGCAACACTTACATTTAAAGAATCTATATGACCTTGCATATCAATTGATGTTATATAATCACAGTTTTCTCTAACTAATCTTGAAATCCCAGAACCTTCATTCCCCATAACTAGTACACTTCTGTGAGCAAAATCTGTTTTATATGAAGATTTCCCATTCATATCAGCTCCATATATCCAAAAACCACTATCTTTTAATAATTTCAATTCTCTATTTATATTTACAACTTGAGCAATTGGAACATATTGAGCAGCTCCACTAGAAACTTTAATAACAGTTTCATTTGCTTGCACACTTCTTCTTTCTGGAATAATAACTAAATCAACACCAAATTGATCGCAAGATCTTAAAATTGCTCCTAGATTATGAGGATCTGTAATTCCATCTAAAACTAAAACCAAACCAGGCTCACCGTTTGACAAATTATCAATATATTCTTTTACACTTTTAGTATTAATTCTACTATGAGTTTTCCTTGCTCCACCTAAATCTAATAAAGCACCTCGATGATCTATCTCTGGTAACATTTTATCCATTTCAGCTTTTGATATTTTTTTTACAATAACCTTTTTACTAAATCTAGCCATTCTATCTAAATCAGCAAATTTTTTTCCGGTTCCCCTGCATAAATATAATATAGATCCAGAAGGTGCAAATTTAATACCTTCTTCTATAGCATGCTTTCCATATATTTTTTCACCCATAGTGTTTCTCCTACTATCAAAATGTAAATTTAAACTATCACTTAATCTAAAAAAATACTAGTCAATAACAAATTACATATAAAATAAGCAATATAATAAATTAAATTGTTATTATATAATTATTAAACAAATTAAATATTACTTAGAATTATCAATTTGTTAGCTTATATTTGCTTTATTTTCTTATTATTTTTAAATTCTATAGCCGAAATAAAAAGGTCTATCTTCTATAAAAAATAGAAAATAAACCTTGTTTTATAATTATTATATCTAATTTTCTTAAAGAAAACCAAATCTTTTTAATAACGTAAAATATTAATCAAATGGAATTGGAGTAGGAGTGTCTTCTTCTCCAAGAACTTTTGCAAGTTCTTTAAGCAATTTTTTTGCTTTTTGAGAAGTTATTCCAACTTTTGGTGTATCTACTCTTAATTTTATGTACATATCACCTCTTCTACTCATGCTTTTATCTTTTGGTATACCTTTGTCTTTAACTCTAATTAATTTACCATTTTGCACACCTGCTGGAATTACAACCTTTATTCTTTTTCCATTTAATAAAGGAACTTTAATTTCAGAGCCTAAAGCAGCCTGTGTTATTGAAATCGGAATTTGCAAATAAATATCATGATGATTACGAACAAAATATTTATGAGGTTTTACATTTATATAAACATATAAATCTCCTGAAGGACCACCATTTTTTCCAGCATCCCCCATACCTCTAAGTAAAATACGAGTACCATCATCTGCGCCAGGAGGAATTGTTACTTTTACTTTTTGTTGTTTTCTTACTACACCTGATCCATGACAGTTGCTACAAGGATCTTCAACAACTCGTCCTGTACCGTTACAGTTACTACAAGGAGTAGAAACAGCAAAAAAACCACTAGATCTATTTACTTTACCAGCACCATTACAATATGGACAGGTTTTTGTTCCACCAGTTTTACTACCACTTCCATTACAAGTTGGACAACTAATATGATGAGCATATGAAATTTCAATACTCTTACCAAAAGCAGCTTCTTCTAAATCTAAAGCAACATCATATCTTAAAGTCGATCCAGGACTAGGTCCATTACTTCTTCTTGAAGAAGAACCTCCTCCTCCACCAAAGAAAGATTCAAAGATATCACTGAAGCCACCTCCACCAAAAATGTCACTAAAATCATTATAAACATTAGAATAGTCATGACCACCTGCCATTCCATCAATTCCAGCAAATCCAAATTGATCATATGTTGAGCGCTTCTTCTCATCACTTAATACTTCATAAGCATCTGTTGCTTCTTTAAAACGGTTTTCAGCTTCTTCATCTCCTGGATTTCTATCAGGATGATTTGCAACAGCTAATTTTCGATATGCTTTCTTTATTTCATCAGCACTAGCAGTTTTTGAAACTCCTAACACTTCATAATAATCTCGTTTTGCCACGACAATTTCCTTATTTATTTAACTAAAACACATCATGCTTATATGGCACGATGCGTTTCAGTTTATTTGTTTTATTTATTTTAGTCTACAACTTCATAGTCTGCATCTTCAACACCATCATCATTTGAGTTTGAATCATTAGCATTATTTGCTTGTTCATTCGTTTGATTTGGATTTGCACCAGATGCACCAGCTGCACCAGCAGCTCCACCTTGTTGTTCAGCAGCAGAATCTTTATAAACTTCTTCAGCTAATTTATATGCAGCTTGTTGTAAAGCTTCTACTTTCGCTTTAATATCTTCAGCACTTGAAGAAGGTTCATTAATTGTTTTCTTTAAATCTTCTAAAGCTGATTCAATTTTAGCTTTTTCTTCAGCTCCAACTTTATCACCATAATCTTTTAGAGATTTTTCAGTTGAATAAATTAAACCATCAGCTTCGTTTCTTGCATCAATTTTAGCTCTTTCTTTTTTATCTTCTTCAGCATGTGTTTCAGCATCTTTTACCATATTATTGATTTCGTCTTCTGAAAGACCTGAAGATGTTTCAATTCTAATTTTTTGTTCTTTTCCTGTACCTAAATCTTTTGCAGAAACATGAACAATACCATTTGAATCGATATCAAAAGTAACTTCAATTTGTGGAACACCTCTTGGTGCAGAAGGAATACCTTCTAAGTTAAAATTACCTAAAGTTCTGTTTTGAGCAGACATCTCACGTTCACCTTGTAATACATGAATAGATACAGCAGTTTGTCCATCAGCAGCAGTTGAGAAAATTTGGCTCTTCTTTGTTGGTATTGTTGTATTTCTTTCAATTAATTTTGTACATACACCACCTAAAGTTTCAATACCTAATGATAAAGGAGTAACATCTAATAATAGAACATCTTTAACGTCTCCACCTAAGATACCACCTTGAATTGCTGCACCCATTGCTACAACTTCATCAGGATTTACACCTTTATGAGGAGCTTTTTTAAATAATGCTTTTACAGTTTCTTGAACTAATGGTATACGAGATGATCCACCAACAAGAATAACTTGATCAATATCACTAGCACTTATACCTGCATCTTTTAAAGCCTTAGTACAAGGTTCTTTTGTTCTTTCTACTAATGGTTTTATCATTTGTTCAAAACGAGATCTAGTTAAAGACATTTGTAAATGCTTTGGACCTGTTTGATCAGCTGTAATAAATGGTAAGTTAATATCTGAATTTGATGAACTTGATAATTCAATTTTTGTTTTTTCAGCAGCTTCTTTTAATCTTTGAAGAGCCATTTTGTCATTAGATAAATCAATTCCATTTTCATTTTTGAATTCTTTAATCATCCAATCAATAACAACTTGGTCAAAATTATCTCCACCTAAGTGAGTATCACCATTAGTTGATTTTACTTCAAAAACACCATCACCTAATTCAAGAATGGAAATATCAAATGTTCCACCACCTAAATCATAAACAGCAATCTTTTCTTCTTTTGATGCATCTTTACCAAAACCATAAGCTAATGCAGCAGCAGTTGGTTCATTAACAATTCTTTTAACTTCTAAGCCTGCAATTTTACCAGCATCTTTTGTAGCTTGTCTTTGGGAGTCATTAAAGTAAGCTGGTACTGTTACAACAGCATCTGTTACAGTCTCACCTAAATAATCTTCAGCAGTTTTTTTCATTTTTTGTAAAACTGAAGCTGAAATTTCTTGAGGAGAATATTCTTTACCTCTAATATCAACTTTTAATTCATTGTTAGAACCTGATACTACTTTGTATGGTACCATTTTTAATTCACTAGGTACTTCATCATGCTTTCTACCCATAAAACGTTTAATTGAAAAAACAGTATTTTCTGCGTTTGTTACAATTTGGTTTTTTGCAGGTTGACCAACTAGGCGATCACCTTTTGCTGTATAACCAACAATAGAAGGAGTAGTTCTTTGTCCCTCTGAATTGGCAATTACCATTGGTTCGTTTCCTTCCATTACGGAAACACAACTATTAGTTGTTCCTAAATCTATTCCAATAATTCTACCCATAATATATCTCCTGACTATGTTTATTTTCTTTATTTTTTATTATATTCTAAAAGTAATAATTCTTTTATCAAACGTCAATTAATTTGGCTTACCAACTTTAACTTTTGCGGGTCTTATAACTCGATCATGTAATGTATAGCCTGAACCAAGTTCTAATAATACAATTTCTTTATCATATTCATCAGACTGTTCCATCATATAAGCTTCATGTTTAGAAGGATCAAATTCTTCACCTACACATTCTAATCTCTTTAAACCCCAATTTTTTTCTAAAATTGAATGAAGTTTATCATTAACAATAACAACACCATCATGAATCTTATCAAAATCTCTTGATTCTTCTGAAGCAGTAATAGCTCTATCAAAATCATCTAAAGATTGTAATAAATCATTAATTAATTGAGTATTAGCAAATTGAACACTTTCTTCTTTATCTCTAATCAATCTTTTTCTAAAGTTTTCAACTTCTGCTACTTTTCTTATTAAATCATCTTTAGCTTTTTGCTCTGCACCTTTAGCTTCTTCAAGTTGCTTTTGAAGTTTTGCAATTTCTAAATCTTTTTCTTCTAATGGTGTTAGTTTTTTTTCATCCGTTTCTTTTTCTTTTTTATTTTTCTTATCTTTAGATTTTTCTTTTTTAGAAGAATTAGACTCTTCTCTATCAATATTTACTTCAACTTCATTATCTTCTACATTTGTTTTTTTATCTTCAGTAGTTTTTTTGCTCATTTATATAACCCTATATATTTAAAAAGACCTTAAAAAATTAACTAATTTATTATCATTAGTTAATTTAGATCTTTTAGTATTTTCTATTTACGAGATAAAAATAATACTAGGAAAATTAATCGTCAAGTATATTTTGAAAAAAAATATTCTATTTTAAGTTATTCTTTATCTTTTATAATTTCATACTTTCTTTTTTTCCATATTAACTATTTTTATTATCTTCTAAATTATCATTTGTAGTTTTTTCTTCTTCAAAATTACTTTCATAATCTTTTTTATGATTACAATAATTAATTGAATCAACAACTATATCAATTGATTTTTCAATTTCTTCAATTTTTGAAAAACTGATTGTTTTTATATTATCAATATATTTTTCTTTTTCTTCATTATTTAATAGATTTATATCTTTTTTGTAATCTTCAAATTTTAATTTAGATACATTTTTTATCTTTTCATCAAATTCTTTTATTAAATTAGTATTCACAATTTTTATCGAATTTATTGATTTTTCAAAATCTTCATTAATTTTTACACTCTTTTCTTCAATATTAGTTGAAAGGTTAGTGCTCTCATTGATTTTTGTATCTAAAATCTTACTTGCTTGATTAAGCGATATTACTTTTGAATTTATTTTTTCTTCAAAATTTTTTATATAATTATCTATTTCAAAAATATAGCTATTTCTTAAATCCTCTAATTTAGATTCATAATCTCCATAAAAAGAATTCTGTTTATCAATAGCAGATTCATAGGAATCAATTATTTTATAAGTTTCACTTTGATGTTCTTTTATTAATTCTTTTAATTTCTCTAAATTTTCGCAATCAGATCTAACATTAACGACCCATTCATGAGTTTTATTTGTTGCAACTTCTAAACTTGCAAGCATAGATCTATACTCATTTAAGGTATTAGCCAATTTTGCTAACTCTTGGCCATGCGATTGTAATTGCTTTAACTTTCTATCTACTTCGAAAGCAAGTGTACTAATACTATTTTTTTGCTCACTAAATTTTTCTTCATAACTTATTAATGCTTCTTTAATTGATTTTTCAGTACTATACAATCGATTTAAAATATCTTTTTGTACATTATTTATTTTTTTATTACTATTCAATTTAGAATTTATAATTAATAAATTAATTACAATTGATAAAAGAAATAATAGAAAAGGTAAAATTAATGCAATATTCAAGAAAAACTCCTTATCTCAAAATAATAAATTATCTATTTCATACCAATCTTTGCAAATATAATCAGCTTTTTCAAATTTCATTTTATTATTTTTCTTTGAAATAAAAACTGTTTTCATATTCACACTTTTAGCTCCAACTATATCTTTATTATAACTATCTCCAAAATATATACAATTCTTTGGATCAACATTTATAGATTTAGTTAATTTTAAAAAAGGTCTTTTCGAAGGTTTTAAATAGCCAGAATCTTCACTAGAAATTGAAAAATCTACAATATCTTCTAGATGTAAAGTTTTAATTTTATTTCCAAGAGGGAAATCGCTTAATAAAGCAATTTTTAATCCACTAGCTTTTGCTTTTTCTAAAGTTTCTCTCATATTATCAAAACTTTTTATATTTAAAAAAGATTTTTCCCAAGCTAAATAAAATTGTCTATTTATTTTATTTTTTGCATTTTCTATTTCTTCTAAACTTGGATTATTTTTATTTAAATATATTTTTGCTTGCTTTTCTAAAAAACCAAGTCTATCCTCAGAAATTGGATTATCAAATTCTTGTGTTTTTCTATATTGTTTGCGAATTTTATTAAAAGAAAATCCTAATTTCAAATTTGGGAATACTGATTTTATTAATTTAATATTCATTTGACTTTTAGGATATAAAGTTCCATCGATATCAAGACATAATGCCTTGATATCATTTTCCTCAATAATTGACATTACCTTTTTCGTCCTTTTTTACTTTTTTCGGACTTTTTAGCTTTATCAATTGCTTTTCCTAAAGCTGCTTTATTACCTGGCTTTTTGTTTTGCTTTTTAGCAACAGCTTTACCGGCAGAAGCTTTTTTAACTTTTATTTTTTCCTTATCAATAGAATTTTTATCTTTTGATAATATTGGTTTATCACCTTTTTTATTTAATGATGGATTTCTTCGTCTTTCTCTTAAATCTACATCTAAAGGTATTTGAGAAAAACCTAAATCTCTTCTAATACAATTTTTTATATATTTAACATAAATATCTGGAAATTGTTTTATTCTATTTACAAAAAATAAAAATCTTACAGGAGTTACACTAACTTGAGTTCCATATAGAACTTTATAATGCCCCTCACTACCTCTTGGAGGAGTATAGCTTTCACCCCAAGCTCTTAAAGCATTATTAATTGCTGATGTATCAACTCTTTTATTTAATTGTTTCCAAACTCCCCAAACAGTATCTAGCATTGATGAAATTCTAATACCATTTAAAGCACTTATTGCTGTAATTGGTGCAAAACTTAAAACAGGAAACAAGAATCTAATTCTATCTTTTATCGCTGTCAATTCATTATCTATACCAGATAGTTGATCGATTTTGTTCAAAACAAGAATTATACCTTTCCCTTTTCTAACAACTAAATTTGCTATTTTTTTATCTTGATCAGAAAGACCTTCAACACTATCAATCATTAATAAGATTACATCAGCTTCATCTATTGATTTTATTGCTCTATTAACAGAATAATATTCAACATCTTCTCCAACTTTACTTTTACGTCTAATTCCTGCTGTATCTAAAATTGTAAAATCTGTTCCTTTATATTCAAAAGCACCTCTAACAACATCTCGTGTC
>CAZPTG010000079.1:0-9849 GCA_964589355.1 uncultured Spirochaetaceae bacterium | reverse complement strand
CGAGAGCATCATCTTCACAATGAACACAAACCAACATATCTAGTTCTTTACATTGTTTAAAGAGCTCTCTTAACTCTTCTGGATTATCAATTAAATACCCAACATTTTTATATGTTGTAAATATTTTAATTGTACTTATTCCAGCCTCTTTTAATTCTTTTAACTCTTTCTCTACACCAGGTCTGTAAGCATATACACTTTGATGAAGAGAAAAATCAATTGCCATTGATTTTTTCATCGCTTTCATACGTGATTTTGCACAAGCTCTTAAATCACCTTTTTTATCATCATCTGAAAAATCAACAACGGTAGTCACACCACCAAAAGCTGCTAACTTACTTCCTTCTTCAAATGAATCAGCTGTTACAGTTCCTCGACTTACTAAATGATAATGTGTGTGGGCATCAATTAGTCCAGGAAGCACACACATGCCATCGGCTTGAACAATTTCCGTTCCAGAAGGAAGACTATCTTCACTAATCTTGTTTGCAATTTTAACAATCTTAGGTCCATCTACTAAAATATCTGCATGTCTAGTCCATTCAGTATCAACTAAAAGACCACCTTGAATTAATAATGTACTCATAATTCTATGATACTACTGTTTTAATGGTTTTTAAAGTAAAAAATGCAACAAAAAACAACTAAATTATATAATAATTTGTAATAATATAAAAATAAGGTTATTGATTAAACAACAACCTCAAAAAATTAACTAATTTTTATTTATTTTACTTTAATGGAAAATTCTTTTGTAAAAATTCTAAATCTAAACTTGGATACAATACAAATTTATTTAACAATTTTTCAACTCTATTTTTCATTTCAACCCTAACATCTTCTTTACATACAGCTCTAGCTTTAGAAGGTTTTCCTGCATTTTTTCCTTTTGTTAATATTGCAGGAGTTGAATTCTTTAATACATTAGTAATAATTTCAGCAATTTCTACCATTTCTTCTTTTCCCATGTTTAAAGAAGAAACAGCAGGTGTTCCAATTCTTAAACCACTAGTATACCAAGGTCCATTTGGATCAAAAGGAAGAGCATTTCTATTTAAAGTAATCCCTGCTGTTCTTAATACATATTCAGCTTGTTTACCATTTAAATTGAAATTAGTTACATCTAATAACATTAAGTGATTATCAGTTCCACCAGTAGCAACGGTTACACCTCTTTTTATAAAAGCATTTGCCATTTCATTTGAGTTTTCTACAATTTTCTTTGCGTATTGTTTATATGAATCACTTAGTGCTTCACTAAATGCAACAGCTTTTGAAGCCATAACATGAGGAAGAGGTCCACCAATAACTAAAGGACAGCCTTTATCTACAGCTTCTTTGTATTCTTCTTTACACAATACCATTCCACCTCTTGGACCTCTTAAAGTTTTGTGTGTTGTAGTTGTAACAACATCAGCCCAAGGGAAAGGACTAAATTCTCCCTGAAAAACTTCTCCTGCAACTAAACCAGAGAAATGAGCCATATCTACCATAAAAACTGCACCATTATCATGTGCTATTTCACTTAATCTTTTAAAGTTTATTTTCCTTGGATATGCACTATACCCGGCTAAAAAGATTAATGGTTTAATCTCTTTTACCATTTGTTCTAACTCATCATAATCTAATAAACCTGTTTCTTTATTAACTGTATAACTATAAGCATCAAACATTTGTGCTGATACATTTTGTCTATATCCATGAGTTAAATGGCCACCACTATAATAATCCATTCCTAGCAAACGTTGATTGCCAACTGCAGCTCTAACAGAATCCCAATCCTCTCTACTTAAAGCTGATGGATTTTTTATCCCAATTTCTTCTAATTTTGGAACTTGAATTTTATGATTTAAAATTGCCCAATATGCACATAAATTTGCATCAGCGCCACTATGTGGTTGTACATAAGCATGATCACAATTAAATAATTTACATGCTTTTTCTACTGCTTCAGCTTCAAGAGCATCAACATTATCACAACCCGCATAAAATCTGTGAAAAGGAAAACCTTCACTATATTTATCTGTCAACAAATTTCCCATAGATAATTGAACAGCTTCACTTGAGAAGTTTTCACTAGCTATTAATTTCAAATTCGATCTTTGATCAGAAAGCTCATTTACAATATAAGCAGCTACACTTGGTGAAACTTCATTTACAGTTTCTAATGAAGCTAAATAAGCTACCATTTTTGCATCTAAGCCCTTATCTATATTTTCTTTTAGATATGAATCAAGTATTTTGGCCATTTTGTCCCCCAAAAATATTTATATGCCCTATTTTCTTTTCTATATAAAAAAGTGTCAACAGCTAAAAATGAATAAAATTGTATAATATAAAAAAAACAAATACATTTTTATTGTAATAATATTGATTTCTTATTTATTGCATATTAATATAATTTGATAGAATTACTTTTAACATAGAATTAAGGTAATAAATTAATATATTGATTGCAATTATATATTTTTTTTTCTGTTTTACTAATTTTAATAATTAAGGAGCTATTTTTATGAAAAAAGAGAGAGAATCTCTTAGTAGTCGGCTAGGTTTTATTCTTTTATCAGCTGGTTGTGCTATAGGTTTAGGAAATGTCTGGAGATTCCCAGCAATTACAGGTAAATATGGTGGTGGAGCGTTTGTGTTAATCTATTTATTATTTTTAATAATACTAGGAACTCCAATTATGGTTATGGAATTTTCAATAGGGAGAGCAAGTAAACAAAATATCGCAGGGGCACTAAAAACCTTAGAACCTAAAGGAACAAAATGGCATTATTATGGCCATATTGCCATTTTAGGAAATTATTTATTAATGATGTTTTACACAACTATTTCAGGTTGGCTTTTTTCTTATATGTTCCACAGTGCAAAAGGTGATTTTTCTACACTTAATACTGAACAGATTGGAGCTCATTTTACTAATATGTTAGCTACTCCAGGACCCCAAATATTCTGGATGGTAATTGCAGTAGTCCTATCTTTAACAATTGTTGCGGGGGGATTGGAAAACAGTGTTGAAAAAATTACTAAAATAATGATGAGTCTTCTTATAGCTCTAATGATTATTTTAGCTATTAACTCAATATTTTTAGAAGGCGGAAAAACTGGATTAAGATTCTATTTAGCACCTAATTTTTCTAATATTGCAAAAAATGGTGTAGGAGAGACAGTCTTTGCAGCAATGGGTCAAGCCTTTTTTACTCTTAGTATTGGTATTGGATCTATGGCAATCTTTGGCTCCTACATTGATAAAAAACATACTCTAACTGGAGAAAGTCTTAGAATTATTGGATTAGATACTTTTGTAGCAATAGTAAGTGGTTTAATAATTTTCCCAGCATGTTTTGCATTTAACATTGATCCAGGTGCTGGTCCAGGACTATTATTTGTAACTTTACCAAATATATTTAATCAAATGAGTGGAGGAAGAATTTGGGGAACTTTATTCTTTGTATTTATGAGTTTTTCTGCATTATCTACTCTTATTGCTGTATTTGAAAATATCATTTCATATTGGATTGATATTTGGAAGGTTGATAGAAAAAAAGCAGCTTTTATTAATATTTTTGTAATTATTTTATTATCTCTTCCTTGTATACTTGGCTTTAATATTTGGTCTGATTTTCAACCATTTGGAGAAGGCTCCGGTGTTTTAGATTTAGAAGATTTCTTTGTAAGCACTACTTTATTACCTCTAGGTTCATTAATTTTCTTGCTTTTCTGTTGTAGTAAAAGATATGGTTGGGGCTTTAAAAACTTTATAAACGAAGCTGATACTGGTGATGGAATAAAATTCCCAAAATGGTCAAGAATTTATGTAAAATATGTATTACCAATTATTGTTCTATATATCTTTATTCAAGGTTATATTGCAACTTTTTCAAAATAAATAAAAAATAATAATCGAGTAGGAGGGTTTCTCACGAAACCGTCCTCTCACACTACAACCTCATACCGTTCAATAACGGGCGGTTTATCAAAAATAACGCTCGATGTTGAAGTAAATTGTGTCTTCTTTTAATAATTCTAGACCTTCTTCTTCATCTGCCCTTCTTTTTGCTAAGAAGTCAAATTAAATGATACCTTTATCTTTTTCTTTGGCTTCTTCGTGTTTTTCAACTTTAGCTTTTCTTGTAGTATTTTGTTTGCAAGTACATTATTTATTACTCTAGACATCTTCTAGTAACTAATTGAGCGTAAAGAACCTTTTTAAGTTTCCTCTCTTCAGTTTTTAAATTAGTATAGACTATCCATATTGTGATCATTGGTGATATTTAGGACTCTCCAACGTATTACAGACCTTCCGAATTAAGAGCAACATCTTTCATTTCATGTAAACTCAAAATTTAGCTATTATATTTTTAGAAGGACTTCATCACTTGTTGAAAACTCATCCTCACAATCGACATTAAATCTTGTTTCTGTTCATAGCCTCGAAACTTTGCCTTAGGCGTCCTTCACACAGCACCTTACGATACTGCACTTGTTATCAACTAGTGGTTATTCCATTTTTTTAAAATGAAATTGCCAAACTCACAGTGGACTTTCACCACCTAGATATTGCCCATGCTGGGCAAACAAACAAATACAGCCAACTTTATAAATTGGCTGTATTGTTTTTATAATCACTTAATAACAAACAAAAAGGAATCATTTAATTATATTATTACTCTCTTTTTTATCTACAATTTTATATATTATAGTAATTGTTTATCCTAGCTATTAAACAAAGAAGTAGAAAGATATCTCTCTCCAGTATCAGCAAGTACAACTACTATATTTTTATCTTTATTTTCTTTCCTACTAGCAATTTCAATGGCAGCTTTAAGAGCAGCACCTGATGAAATACCTACCAAAACACCTTCGGTTTTGGCTAGTGTATCGCTTGAAGAAAAAGCATCACTATCATCCACAACTATCACTTCATCTATAATTGCAGTGTCTAAATTACTAGGAATAAACCCAGCGCCTATCCCTTGTATTTTATGAGGACCTTTTTCTCCCTTACTAATTATTGGTGAACCAGTAGGTTCTACAGCAATAATTTTGATATCACTATTTTTTTCTTTTAGAAACTTTGAAGTACCGCTTAAAGTACCACCCGTTCCAACACCTGCAACAAAATAATCAATTTTGCCATCACTATCTCTATAAATCTCAGCACCAGTATATTTATAATGCGCTAAAGGGTTATTCAAATTTTCAAACTGATGTGGAATAAAACTATCTTCTATAGTTTTTGCTAATTCATTAGCTTTTTCTATAGCACCTTTCATTCCTAATTTTCCATCAGTTAATACTATTTTTGCACCAAACGCTTTTATTAACTTCTGTCTTTCTACACTCATTGTAGAAGGCATTACCATGATAGCTTTATAATTATTTATGCTAGCTATCATTGATAAACTAATACCAATGTTTCCACTAGTTGGCTCTATTATTGTTGAATTTTTATTTAAAAAACCTTGCGCCTTTGCATCTTCAATAATCTCTCTTGCAGCCCTATCTTTAATAGAACTTGAAGGATTAAAAAATTCTATTTTTGCAATAATATTACCATATAAATTATATTTCTCTTTAAGCCTAGATAATTCTAATAAAGGAGTATTTCCTATTAATTCATCTATACTTTTTTTTATATTCATTTATAGTTCTCCTATTAGTTTAATAAATCCTACTAAGTTAGTATGATTTAAATATATAAACTAATTCCTACAATGTCAATAGGAATTAGTTATTAAAGAAATAATAATTACTTTTAAAATTTATAATTTTTATTTAATACATCATCTAATGTAATTTTATCTAAATAAGAGTGAACAATTTTATCTAAATTTATCCAAATTGGCATAGTCAAACAATCTTTAGATCGTGAACAAGATCCATTATTAGAACATCCATCACAATTTACAAGTTCTAGCCCATTTTCACATATTCTCAAAATTTCACCAACAGTATAATCCTCAGCAGCTCTAGATAATTTATAACCACCATTCATTCCTCTTAGACTTTTTACAAATCCTGCTTTATTTAGAATTCCAATTATAGCTTCTAAATATTTTAACGAAATTTCTTGCTTATAAGAAAGATCTTTTAAAGAAACAAAATTATCACTATCATTTTTTGCAAGCTCTAACATTACTCTTAATGCATATCTTCCTTTTGTTGATACTATCAAAAAAACGTCCTCCTTAATTATACATATAAATTATACTAAGTTATTGAATTAACGTTTCTATTATAACAATATAATGAAAAATTTTTATTTTTTCTAGCTAATTGAATCTTTATATTAATTTTGTAAAGATATGAATATTGATATTCTTTAAAAAAAGAAGTATATTTCATCTTGTGAGTTATAAAAACTTGTTATATACAAGTGAAATTATATAAAAACTTTAGTATTTAATACTAAAAAGTTTCTTTAAAAAAATATGGAGGGCTATGTGGCCAAAGAAGAAGCAATTGAAGTAGAAGGTTTAGTAAAAGAAGCACTACCAAACACTATGTTCCGCGTTGAACTACAAAACAAACATATTATCCTTGCACATCTATCAGGGAAGATGCGCAAACACTACATTAGAATTGTCCCTGGTGATACTGTAAGAGTAGCACTTTCTCCTTATGATTTAACAAAAGGTAGAATTATCTATAGAGAAAGATAATAATCAGCTAATAGTATTTTATACAAAAAATATTCTAATAAAAATATAAAGCAAGATTTTAAATTTCTTGCTTTAATATTTTTATCTTTTTTTTAATTAAAATAAACTTTTTTATCATTTGTAGATTTAAAAATAACCCAAATAACTCCAGATCCACCATAAACAGCTTTTGGATGATATGCCTCTCTAACAATATTTGAATATCTAATTTCATCAAGCACAACATCTTTTATTACTGATTTTCCTTTTTCACTATGAATACCTTTACCTGTAATAATGCTTACTTTTTTTAAGCCTCTGTTTCTTGAAACAACTAAAAATTCACTTACCTTTAATGCTGCAATATCACTTGTTAAACCATGTAAATCAATTTCATCTTGAGGAGACATTGAACGCAGATAGGATATAGAAATCCCTTTATTTTCTTTTTTCTCAGCCTTTTTCTTCTCTTCAATATATTTTGAATCATCATGAGTTGATTCCCAAGTTCCATAAATATTACTAAAATCCCATTTAGGATTATTATCTGATTTATTTTTCAAACTATCACTGTTTTTACTAAAGCTATCTTTTTGTTTTTTTATGCTTTTATTCTTATCTACATACTCTTTTTTCTTTTTTGAAAAATTTTGTTTAGACGAAGAATCATTTTTTACTTTAGACTTAGATGAGTTTTTATTTTCTAAAGAAGCTTCCTTAATTTTATCTTCTTTTTTCTTCTCAGCTTTATCTGTTTTTACATTAGACTTAGATGAGTTTTTAACTTCTATAGAAGCTTCCTTAATTTTATCTTCTTTTTTCTTCTCAGCTTTATCTGTTTTTACATTAGACTTAGATGAGTTTTTATCTTCTAAAGAAGCTGCCTTAATTTTATCTTCTTTTTTTACTTTAGCCTTAAATGAGTTTTTATCTTCATCTTTTTTTAAATTATTATTTACTTTTTTCGCCTCTTTTTTAATGTTGGAACTAGTCTTTTTTTTACTAGACCCATTTTCAAAATCATCTAAAATTTGAGAAAAGTCTTTTGTAGGTTTATACTCACTATTTTTCCTACTAGGAGAATCTTTTACCTTTTTATCTTGCTTTGGCTTTAAACCTTGACTTCTTTCCCATTGATTAAAGATTGATGCAAAATCTTCACTTTGCTTATCTTTTGATGCATCTTTTTTATCTTTATCTTTATTTTTATTTGATGAGCCAACATTTTCCCATTGATTGAAAATTTCTTCAAAAGATTTATTAGTATCAATATCAATAATTTTTTTATTTTTATTTTTATCTCTATTATCTTTTAATTTATTTTCCTCTTCTTTTTTTTCAACTGTTTCAATTACATCCATCTTTTTTATATCTTTAAATGGATTGTAAGTATCTTTTTCCTCACTCAAAACAGAAATGCGACTGTTCCCAGCCGCATTTTTTTTGTTATGAGGACTCTTTTTACGCTTCCTAGCCATCATACCTCCTGGATATCAAGTATCTGGGAAACGAACGGTTTTATAATTTCTATAACTTTTGTCATTGCAGCTCCTTGTACTTTCATTGTACAAATTGCATTTGTAGGATCGGTTCCCATAAATGTCCCAAATGTAATTATATCAACCCCTTCTTTTTCTAATGCAGTTGTAATATGTGCAATAGTTCCAGGTTGATCTTCTACAAGGTAAGAAACCCTAACTCCAAAATGTCTAGCTCCAAATAATTCAAGTAATATTTTAAACATATCTGATTTTGTAATTATACCAATCAATCTATTGTTTTCAAGAACAGGAAGACATGATAAATCCTGATCTACCATAAATCTTGCAGCCTCTTCAACTGTAGTATTTTTTTCAATAGTTACAACATCTTTATTCATTATTTTACCAACATTAAGACGACTTAACAAATATGCCATCTCATGTATTGAAAGCGAACTAGCGGGAGAAGGAGATGCATATAATATATCTTTTTCCGTAATCAACCCTACTAATTTTTTCTCTTTATTTAGTACTGGTAAACGATGAACTTTTTCATGTTTCATTAATGCACTAGCATCTGCTAAAGACATTTCTGGATTACAAGTTATTGGGTGTCTAGTCATTCTTCGTTCAATAATCATTAGGTTTTCTCCTTGATATATATATATTAACCTATAGTTAAAATTTTTTCTACAAGAAATATTTATTTTATTTTAGCGATACAGTAAAAAATATAAAGAAAAGGAGAATTAAAACACTTTACAACTAATATATTAGTATGTTAGAATAAAACTATACTTTTCTAAGGAGAAAAACAAATTATGGAAATGACTCTTCGTTGGTATGGTTCAAAGTTTGATACAGTTACATTAAAACAAATAAAGCAAATCCCTGGTGTTACAGGTGTTATTTCAACACTTTATGATGTTCCTGCAGGCGAAACTTGGAGCTTAGAAGCAATAAAAGAATTAAAAGATGAAATTGAAGCATCTGGATTAAATTTATCAGGAATTGAATCTGTTAATATTCATGATTCTATAAAAATTGGAAATGATGATAGAGATAAATATATTGACAAATATATAAAAACATTAGAAAATCTTGGAAAGCTTAATATAAAAATGGTTTGCTACAATTTCATGCCAGTTTTTGATTGGACTAGAACAGATCTCAACAAAGAGAGAGAAGATGGTTCAACAGTTTTAGCTTATGATCAAAGTGTAATTGATAATATTGATCCTAAAACTTTTTTTGATGCTACAAACAATTCTTCACAAGGATTTGCAATGCCTGGATGGGAACCTGAGAGGCTCAAACATGTTCAAGAATTATTTGAAGCTTATAAAGATATTGATGAAGATAAACTATTTAATAATTTAGTATATTTTTTAAAAGCAATTCAACCAACATGCGAAAAATATGACATTAAAATGGCTATCCATCCGGATGATCCTGCTTGGCCCGTATTTAATTTACCAAGAATTATTACATCAAAAGAAAAAATATTAAAATTAATGAAAGCTGTTGATGCACCTTTTAACGGGTTAACTTTCTGCGCTGGCTCTTTTGGGACAAACCCTAATAATGATTTAGCAGATATTATTAGATCTCTTCCTAACAGGATTCACTTCGCTCATGTTAGAAATTTACATCATTTTGAAGATGGAATTTTTGAAGAAGCTGCACATTTATCAAAAGATGGATCCTTTGACCTTTATGAA